>NZ_CP118259.1:3550000-3818208 GCF_013337045.2 Agrobacterium vitis | reverse complement strand
CTCGCCGCCTTCCAATTGTCCACATGTGCCGGCCAGTTGCCATTGCTGGCCGACGCTTTAAATTCTTGCATTTGATTGCCTGAGACTTCCAACACCGACGTCCCCTCGTAAGGACACCGGTCTCGCCAGGCATTCACCATCATGTTTTCTCACAGCAGCATGCGTCTTATAGAACGCAAACCATGCTCATCGTCATATCTGCCAAATGGAGTTCCTCAATCCGCATTACCTAATTTAATGCAGCAGGGAATGAGCATATGCCGTTATGACACAGGTATTTCGTTTACGGCCCTTCATCCTCGTTTATGTCGGGCCAGTCTTTCCCTCTCTTATTCCGAAATTTAAATAGTATGCTTCCAACTTAAGCTGGACACACAAACTCCAACTCCCGTTTCCTGAAATGGAAACGAGTTCCGCATGAGAACCAATGTATGATGAAACGAAACTGAGCCGTTCCGCCCGGAGAGGCATTTTCGAAAAAACCAGCTTTTGCAGCTTGTGTCTTTCCGACAGGAGCCAAGATCCGCACCTCTCTTGAAATGCATTTAGGCAGGATCGAATGCCGAGATCAACAATGAATTTTACCTAAAATTAACAGCGCGCCATTGACTCCGTCCCGGAAGTTTCTCGGAGCACAAAAGCCAAAAAAGAATCGCTTTTGAATCAAGGAGTTTGGTGGGCTCCATCATTGCAAGCCCTGATATTGCCTGAAAATAAAAAAATCACTTGACTCAAAATCGCACAGTCCTGCCGTAAAGGAAAGATCATCCAAGACGGAGAACCTCCGGCAAGTCATTGATCTAAAAAGAAATATCGTGTCACTGGAGTGACATGAAACCGTAACGTGCAATAGTGATGAAATGAGAAAAATATCAAAACACGAAAAGCCCGGCTAAAAAGCCAGGCTGATCAAAATGTTAATTTTTCGACGAAAATTAGGCGGCGAGTGCCTTGACGCGGCTGGCAAGACGCGAAATCTTGCGCGACGCGGTATTGGCGTGAACAACGCCCTTGGAAGCAGCGCGATGCAGTTCAGGCTGGGCAGCCTTCAATGCAGCTGCGGCCAGTGCCTGATCGCCAGAAGCGATGGCTTCTTCAACCTTGCGGACAAAGTTGCGAACGCGCGTACGGCGGCTCTTGTTGATTGCGGTGCGGCGAGCGATCTTGCGGGTCGCCTTCTTCGCCGATGTAGTATTGGCCATGGATGCCTCTCTCGAATACGAACCAAAACTCCACCTTCGCCGCCAAGTCGTTGCGACCTGCAATACCAGCAATTCGGGAGCAATCGTGGAAAGCGATAAGCTTTCCTAACTGTGGCCGGGCATATAGCGGGAAAGAACGGCGTCGTCAACGCGCTTTCTCAACCTTTGTGCCGGCAGGCGTGTGTTCGAAGCGCCACACCGTTTTGACCAGAGGCACGAAGGCGCCTTATCTCTGGCACTTTGGGCAATGGAAGGTAGACCGTCCCGCCTGGGTCATGCGCTCGACCGTCCCTGTGCAGCCGGGCGTGCGGCAGGCTTCGCCTTCGCGGTCATAGACATTGAAACTGTGCTGGAAATAACCAAGCGAGCCATCCGCCTGGATATGATCGCGCAGCGAGGAACCGCCAGCCTCGATCGCCTCGGCGATGACCGTGCGAATGGCCTGCGTCAGGTCTTCCAGTGCCGCCACGGGCTTTCCCTGCGCATTGACCAGCGCGCGCGCCGGTGTTTCCGGCGACAGATGCGCCCGCCACAAGGCTTCGCAGACATAGATATTGCCAAGACCGGCAATCACCTTCTGATCGAGAAGGGCCGTTTTCAAAGGCTGCGCCTTGCCCTTGAACCGGAGGGCCAGATAGTCGGCATCGAGCGCATTGCCAACCGGCTCCGGCCCCAGCCCGGCAAAGGCCGCATGACGATCCATGTGACGGCGCTCGACCATATCCATGAAACCGAAGCGGCGCGGGTCATTATAGATCACTCTGAGAGGACTGCCCTCCGGTCCGCCCAGATGGAAGATCACGTGGTCATGCTTTTCATCGCGGGAGCGCGCCATATGGAACTGGCCAGGCAGGCCTATCCCATTTTCGGCTTCGATCCGATAGGAGCCGGACATCCCGAGATGGGAGACAATCGACACACCATCATCGAGATCGATCAGCAGGTATTTCGCCCGCCGCGACAGGGAGATGATCAGCCGGCCTTGCGTCCTCGCCGCAAAATCGACCGGCAAAGGGAAGCGCAGATCCGGCCGCCGCAATTCCAGACGGGACAGCCGCCGCCCTTCCATGGACGGCGCCAGTCCCCGTTTTACGGTTTCCACCTCTGGTAATTCCGGCATGAAGGCTCCATGTTTCTATTTCAGTGGCACGCATCATGGTTTAAGGACGAGACGGCCTTTTATGGCATTGCCCTGCCAATATCCCGACAGGCGATTGCAATCGTGCCGCAGACATAGTGCAAGGGACCGGGCTTCGCCAAGGTCGCTGGTGTAGTTTTAGAGAGAATGGAGTTGAGCCGATGGTCGCAAGCCGCACCTCCGCCGATGGCGGCATGGAAACCTCCTACGGCTTCCGCGATGTGGCGGAAGGCGAAAAGCAGGGTCTTGTCAACGACGTGTTCCACAAGGTTGCCAAGCGCTACGACATCATGAACGACGTGATGTCGGCGGGCATGCACCGGGTCTGGAAGGATGCGCTGATTGCCGCGCTCAACCCGCGCAAGGATGCCGGCTACAAGGTGCTGGACGTGGCCGGCGGCACGGGCGACATCGCCTTTCGCATCATCGAGGCCTCGCGCAGGCTTGCCCATGCCACAGTGCTCGACATCAACGGTTCCATGCTGGGCGTCGGCCAGGAGCGGGCCCAGAAAAAAGGCCTCTCCGACAATCTCACCTTCGTTGAGGCCAATGCCGAGGCCCTGCCCTTCGAGGCCAATCAATTCGACGCCTATACGATCGCTTTCGGCATCCGCAACGTACCGCGCATCGATGTTGCGCTGAGCGAGGCCTACCGCGTGCTGAAGCGCGGCGGGCGGCTGCTGGTGCTGGAATTTTCCGAGGTGCAGATGCCGCTGCTGGATCGTTTTTACGATCAATGGTCATTCAAGGCGATCCCACGGTTCGGCAAGATGATCACCGGTGAGGCCGAGCCCTATCAATATCTGGTGGAATCGATCCGCAAATTCCCCAATCAGCAGGATTTTGCCGCGATGATCACCAAGGCGGGCTTTTCCAAGGTGTCCTTCACCAACTATACCGGCGGCATTGCCGCCCTCCATTCCGGCTGGAAGATCTGAACAATGCCTGACCGAAAGACCGCCGGATTGAAGATCGATTGATGAGCACAGTCAGCGCTTATTTCAGGTTGGCCCGTGTCGGCTGGATTCTTGTTCGCGAAGGTGTCGTCTCGGCGCTGCCGTCCGAAGGACTGCCGCCGAGCGTCGGCTTTGCAAAGAAAGTCGCCGCGGTCTTCGAGCGCAAGCGCGCCCGAGGCACGTTGCGATCCGACCGCCTGTCGCAAGCCGTCGAGCGGCTGGGGCCGTCCTATGCCAAAATCGGCCAGTTCCTGGCGACCCGGCCCGATGTGGTCGGCGCCGAACTTGCCTATGACCTGACCGGATTGCAGGACCGCATGGCCTTCTTTCCGACTGGAGAGGCTAAGGCATCGATTGAATTGTCGCTTGGGCGTCCGGTCGAGGAGCTTTATGCCAGTTTCGGTGAGCCGATTGCCGCGGCCTCCATTGCCCAGGTGCATCCCTGCATGGTGGAAACGCCTGTCGGCCTGAAACAGGTTGCCGTCAAGGTCATCCGTCCCGGCGTGCGCCGCCGTTTCGCGGCCGATCTCGAAGTCATGTATCTCGTGTCGCATTTGCAGGAAATGCTGCTGCCGCAGACCCGCAGATTGCGCCCCGTCGAGGTGACGAAAACCCTCGAGCAGACCACCAAAGTGGAAATGGACCTGCGGCTCGAGGCCGCCGCTCTGTCAGAACTGGGCGAAAACACCGCTGGTGATCCCGGTTTCAGGGTTCCGCAGGTCGATTGGGAACGAACGGGCCGCGACGTCATCACCATGGAATGGATCGACGGCGTCAAGATGTCCGATGTCGAGGCACTGAAAGCCGCTGGCCACGACCTCGATGCACTGGCCGATACGCTGATCCAGTCCTTTCTGCGCCATACGCTGCGTGACGGCTTCTTCCATGCCGACATGCATCCGGGCAATCTGTTCGTCGATCCAACGGGCATGATCGTTGCCGTGGACATGGGCATTTGCGGGCGGCTCGGCAAGAAAGAGCGGCGGTTTCTGGCGGAAATTCTCTATGGCTTCATCACCCGCGATTACATGCGGGTGGCGGAAGTGCATTTCGAGGCCGGCTATGTGCCCTCCCATCACAATATGGCCAGTTTTGCCCAGGCGATCCGCGCCATCGGCGAGCCCATTCATGGGCAGCCTGCCGAAACCATTTCCATGGCCCGGTTGCTGACGCTGCTGTTTGAAGTCACCGAACTGTTCGACATGCAGACACGGCCTGAACTGGTGATGCTGCAAAAAACCATGGTGGTGGTCGAAGGTGTCTCGCGGATGCTCAATCCACGGTTCAACATGTGGAAGGCATCGGAGCCCGTCGTCGCGGACTGGATCAAAGCCAATCTCGGTCCAAAGCGCATCGTCACCGACATGAAGGACGGCATTCGCGCCGCGGTGCGGGTGGCGGAAGCCCTGCCGGAGATCGCTGCCAAAACCGAGAAATTCCACAGTGAACTGATGCAGATGAGCGAGCATGGACTGCGGTTCGACGAGAGCACCACCGATGCCATTGGCAAGGCGCAGGCGCGGCATGGTCGCTCAGGCCGGCTGGCGCTCTGGGTGATTGCGCTCAGCCTGCTGTTCATTGCGTTTCAACTGGGTCATAGCGGGTAGGATTGCATGTCGGCAACAAACGCAGGTTTCATCCGCTCCAGTCTGTTTGTGCTTGGCCTGGGCTGCCTTCTCCTGATCAGCCTGATCGGCTCGACCCTGTGGCTGACCGGCAAGACCCGCGTCACCTTCGGGACTGTTGTCGAGGAACGGATGCTTCGCCGCGCCAGCGCTGACCTGATGCAGACGCTGACCGATGCGGAAACAGGGCAGAGAGGCTATCTGATTACCCGCGACGTCGCTTTCCTGACCCCATACAGTCAGGCCATCGGCGATGTGACCACGGAAATGGACAGTCTCGTCCATCTGCTTGCGCCGCGCCCTGAACATGCCCCTGATGTCGACAAGCTGCGCGAATTGGTAAAAGCCAAGCTTGAAGAATTGGCCAGGACCGTCGAGCTGACCCGCAGCGGCGATATCCGCCAGGCCTACGAACTTGTCCGGGCCGGTTACGGCAAGCAGCTGATGGACCAGATCCGTACCGTGCTTGACGAAGTCCGCGACGAATCCGACAACAGGATAGACCAGGGAATTGCCAACCAGCTCCTGGCCATCGGCTGGTTGCAGGTCTTTACCATTGGCGGGGCCGTGGCCATCGTGATCGTGATCGGCGGCGCGATCCTGATCATCATCCAGCACGTGCGCGATCTGTTGAAGGCCCGCCAGGAGGTGGAGGTCCTCAATGCGGGGCTGGAAGAGCGTGTGCAGGAGAGAACCGAAGACCTGATGCAGGCCAATCAGGAAATCCAGCGCTTCGCCTATATCATCACCCACGACCTGCGCGCGCCGCTGGTCAATATCATGGGATTTACCGCCGAGCTGGACAGCGCGCTCCAGATATTGAAGACATATGTCCTTGCGGATGGGCAGCCCTTGACACCACAGCAGATCGAGGATGCGCGACTTGCGGCCTCCGAAGACCTGCCGGAAGCGATTTCCTTCATCCGTTCCTCGACCCGCAAGATGGACGGGCTGATCAACGCCATCCTGAAAATCTCACGCGATGGACGCCGCCAGCTCAAGCCGGAACCACTGGATCTCAAGCCGCTGATCGAGACAACGGCTGCCAGCGTACACCACCAGATCGGCGAGAGCGGCGGACATACCGAAATTTCAACCGACGTTGCCAGCATTATCTCCGACAGGTTGTCCCTGGAGCAAATTCTCGGTAACCTTTTTGACAACGCTATCAAATATAAGTCACCCGATCGCCCGGTCGTCCTTTCTATCCGGGCGGTCTCGGATGGACGGCACTTCATTCGCCTGGAAATAGAGGATAATGGCCGCGGCATCGCTGAACAGGATCATGAACGGATTTTCGAGCTTTTCCGCCGCTCGGGACAGCAGAACCAGGTGGGAGAAGGCATCGGCCTTGCCCATGTGCGCTCATTGACGCGCAACCTGGGAGGTGAAATTACCGTACGCTCCAAGATCGGCGTCGGCTCGACATTTATTTTGCGCTTGCCGCGCGACCTTTCGAAACTGGTAGGGACCTGAGCATGAAAGCAGTGGCCAAGGAAGTGACCATCGTCATGGTCGAAGACGACGAGGGACATGCACGCCTGATCGAGAAAAATGTTCGCCGGGCCGGGGTCAACAATGAGATCGTGCCGTTTACCAATGGCACCGACGCGCTGGATTATATCCTGGGCACGGACCGTTCCGGAGAAACCTCGGCAGATCGATACCTGCTAATTTTACTCGATCTTAACTTGCCGGATATGTCGGGCACCGATATACTCGAGAAAGTAAAGACCAATCAGCACACACGTCGGCTGCCGGTCGTCATTCTCACCACAACGGACGATCAACGGGAAATCCAGCGCTGCTACGATCTTGGTGCCAATGTCTACATCACCAAGCCGGTTGATTATGACAATTTCGCCAATGCCATTCGTCAGCTCGGGCTGTTTTTTTCCGTGATGCAGATCCCGTAACGAGCCGACCGCCCCATGAATGTCCGAATTCTTTATCTCGATGACGACCCGGCCATCGTGCGGCTGGTGCAGAAAGCGCTCGGGCGCAACGGACATTCCGTCACCCATGCCGAGGATCTGGAGCGGGCGCTGGGCTTTCTGGCGTCTCAAAACTTCGACGTTATTGTTCTCGATCATTATCTCAGCAATATGACAGGTCACGATGTGCTGGCGCATTTGCGCGGACGGCATATCATGACGCCGGTGGTCTATGTGACCGGTTCCAACGAAGCCCGTATCGCCATAGACGCGATCAAGGCAGGCGCCTCCGATTATGTCATCAAGACCACCAGCGAGGATTTCCTGTCGCTGCTGGAAAGCGCCATCCGGCAATCGGTCGAAAATGCCCGGCTGCGCGAAGCCAAGGTCAAGGCGGACGAGGAAATCCGCCTTGCCAAGGAACGGGCGGAAGCGCTGCTCAGCGAAGTCAACCACCGCGTCGCCAACAGCCTGGCATTGGTCGCAAGCCTGCTGCGGCTTCAGATCGCCAATGCCCGCAGCGATGAGGTCAAGGCCGAGCTGACAGAGACCCAGGCCCGCATTACCGCCATTGCCGGCATGCATCGCAGCCTCTACACATCCGACGATGTCAGCCGGGTCGATATGGATATTTATGTCGCCAATCTCGTGCGGGAAATTGGCAATTCACTCGCCAATCCAGACAAGCCGATCACCCTGACAGTCGATGCCGAGCCGATTTCACTGACCGCAGACCGCGCCGTTTCCATCGGCATGATTGTCACTGAACTTGTGACCAATGCGGTCAAATATGCCTATCCCGACCGCAAGGACGGCGAAATCCGTGTGCGGCTGCGCCATACTCAACCCGGCCATGCGCTGTTGACGGTGGAGGATGACGGGATCGGCATCAGCCCCGACGCCGCCCCGAAGGGCACCGGTCTCGGCAGCCGGATCATCAAATCCATGGCCGCAACGCTGGGCGAAGGTCTCGGCTATGAGGATGTTGCAGCCGGAACAATCGCCTGCGTGCCGATAGACCTTGCCCGCTAAAGCATCGGCCCGAAAGTTAAGAACCGGTTTTCGGAAAACTCCGATGCGCAAACGAAACTGAGAGCATCGTGCCGATTCCGTTTTTTTGCTCTGTAGCAGACGTCATCTTATCGTTTCCCCTTTCAGGCGCTTATGCGGTAATGTCCGGTTCGCACCGATAATTTTATGGCAGGCTTTTCATGACGCTGACAGATAAGCGTATTCTCCTGATCATCAGCGGCGGTATTGCCGCCTACAAAAGCCTGGACCTGATCCGGCGGCTGCGCGAGCGCGGCGCCTCGGTGCGCCCGATCATGACGCGGGCCGCCCAGGAATTCATCACGCCGCTCGCGGTCGGCGCGCTCTCGGCCTCCCATGTCTATACGGATCTGTTTTCCCGCGAGGACGAACAGGATGTTGGCCATATCCGGCTGGCCCGTGATTGCGACCTGATCATCGTTGCCCCCGTCACCGCCGATCTGATGGCGAAAATGGCGCATGGGCTGGCCGATGATCTGGCCTCGGCGGTGCTGCTTGCCACCGACCGGCCCGTTTTGATCGCACCGGCGATGAACCCGAAAATGTGGGCGCATCCCGCCACTCTGCGCAATGTCGCACAGCTCAAGGCCGATGGCATTCAGTTCATCGGGCCGCTGGCTGGCGAAATGGCCGAAAGTGGGGAAGCCGGTCTGGGCCGCATGGCCGAGCCGCTGGAGATCGTTGCCAAGGTCGAAGCCTGTCTTGACGACTCCTTCAAGCCGTTGGCAGGCAAAAAGGCCATTGTCACCTCAGGCCCGACCCATGAGCCGATCGACCCGGTGCGCTATATCGCCAACCGCTCCTCCGGCAAGCAGGGCCATGCCATTGCCAGTGCGCTGGCCCTGCTGGGCGCCGAGGTGACACTGGTCTCAGGCCCGGTGAGCCTTGCGGACCCGACAGGCGTCAAAACGATCCATGTGGAGCGAGCCGAGGACATGCGCGACGCCGTGCTCGCCCACCTGCCCGCCGATATCGCCGTAATGGTCGCAGCGGTTGCAGACTGGCGGGTCGAGATGGCATCGGACCAAAAGATCAAGAAGCAGCCGGGCGATGCCGCGCCCATGCTGACGCTGACCGAAAATCCAGACATTCTGAAGACGGTTGGCCACCATGAAAAACGCCCGGCACTGGTGGTCGGCTTTGCTGCGGAGACCCAGAATGTCGAGGACAATGGCCGTGCCAAGCTGGAGCGTAAAGGTGCCGACCTGATCGTCGCCAACGACGTTTCACCCCAGACAGGGATCATGGGTGGCGACCGGAACCGGGTGACACTGATCTACAAGGATCGCACCGAGGACTGGCCGGATATGGGTAAGGATGCCGTTGCCGAGCGGCTTGCACAAACCATTGCCGGGATGCTCGGCGTCAAATCTCTCTAAATAAAGATAAGACCGATCAGCGCGCCGCTGCCCAGCGCGATCAGCGGGTGGACCTTTGTCATGGCGGTCAGCACCGCACAGCCAGCCGCAATGCCAATGAGAATTGGGCTTGTTGCCGAGGCCTTGGTGATCACAGCGGCGCTGGAGGTGACGAGGCCTGCCGTCATCGGCGCAAGTCCGGCCTGGACGATCCGCCGCCAGGGCCGGTCCTTGAAGCGCTCCCAGAGCGTGACCGCCCCGGCGGTGATCAGCGAGGACGGCCCGAATTTGGCGACGGACGTGACGACCACCCCGGCAAAGCCCGCCACATGCCAGCCGACCAGCGGCACCACCATCATATTCGGCCCCGGAGCCGCCTGGGCCAGCGCAAACAGCGCGCTGAATTCGCTGGCGCTCATCCAATGCTGAACCTCCACCACCCGGCGCTGCATTTCCGGCAAGATGGCATTGCCGCCCCCAAAGGCGATCAGCGACAATTCCGTAAAAATCAGCGCAAGAGAAATCAGGGTGGCAATCATTTCGACAATTTCCAGCTCAGAACAATGGAGACCGGCGCCAGAACCAACATGGTAGCAAACAGCGGCAGGCGGAAAACCGCAATGGCAACGAAGCACAGGGCAACGATGGCCAGCGCCCACAGCTTGTGTTTCAACGGTTGCAGCACTTTCCAGGCCAGCGAGATCAGCAGGCCTGATGCCGCCGCCGCCAGACCCGCAAACAGATGCTCGACCTGCGGATTGTCGCGGTAACGGTCGTAAATGTAACCCAGACAGATGACGATGGCCGTCGGTGCGGCAATCAGGCCGAAAGCGGCGGCCAGCGCACCCCTCCAACCCTGGAACTTCAACCCAACCGCCACCGACATATTGATGATATTGCCACCCGGCAGGAACTGGCAGAGGCCAAGCAGATCCATGAATTCGCCAGGGGAGAGCCAGCGCCGGTCCTCCACCATCATCCGCCGCGCCATCGGCAACACACCGCCAAACCCCATCAGGCCGAGCCCCAGAAAGCCGGTGAACAATTCGGCGATGCCGGGATGATGTTGCGGGGGATCGGCCTCGACTGTCTCTGCCTGAACTGTCTCCGGTTGAACTGTCTTCGTCATGACCATCGTCCGTCTCGTCTTTTCTCTTCCATACGCCGCTCAAATCCTGATGTCCAATATATGGATAAGCCATTCTTCATATGTTAAACCTATGGCATGATTGAACTGCGCCACCTCCGTTATGCCGTAACCGTCGCCGAAGAGGGTCATCTGACCCGGGCGGCGGAGCGGCTTGGCCTGCAACAGCCGCCCCTCAGCCAGCAGATCAAGGCTCTCGAAACATTGGTTGGGGTGACGCTGTTTATCCGCCAACCCCGAGGCATGGCGTTGACCGAGGCGGGCCTGGCGTTTATCGCCCGCGCCCGGCAGATCCTTGCCGATGTGGATATGGCCGTTGAGGCCGCACAGCGGGCGGCGCGCGGCGAAATCGGGGAGCTTGCCATCGGCTTTACCACCTCGGCGGTCTTTCATCCGCTGGTGCCCAGCATCGTGCGGGCCATGCGGCTCTCCTCTCCGTCGCTGAAACTGCGGCTGGACGAAGGCTCTACGACGGAACTTCTGGGTGACTTGTCCGCCGGTCGGCTTGATGCCGCCTTCATCCGCGCCACCGCCGGTGCTTTGCCTGGATCGGGGCCAGCACTCAGCATCGAAACCGTCGATATCGAGGACATGGTGCTGGCTTTGCCCGACACCCATCCTTTGGCCCTGCACAGCCAAAACCGTGACAGCGATACCGTCGCACTTGCCGCGCTGGCCGCAGAAACCTTCGTGCTCTATCGCCGTCCCCTGGCGCAAGGCCTGTATGACCGGATCATTGCCGCCTGCCAGGCCGCCGGCTTCAGTCCGAATGTCGCACAGGAGGCACCGAAACTGGTCTCCACCCTCAGCCTCGTGGCGGCGGGCCTCGGCCTGTCGATCATTCCGCAATCCATGGCGCGGCTGGAAACCTCCGGCGTCGCCTATCGCCGTTTTGCGCCCGGCTCCGGCCTCGATGCGCCGCTTTCGCTTGCCTATCGCCGCGATTCCTATCGTGGCGCGCTGAAGACCTTCGTTGAGGAAGTGAGGCGGCAAGTCAGCACACCATGATGCCGCAGCCCTATTGCCGTCCGTCGCAGACCCAGATCAACCGGCCATTTCTGTCAGTTGAGCGGGCGCGCTGCCGATTTCCGGCTCAAAGCCCATGACGTTCAGCCCCTCATCATTGAGGATCACGGCGCTGCCCGGCGGGATCTCTACCCAGGTTTCCGTGTCATCGTTAAGCGGTTCGGACACCAGGCAATGACCGCCCTTGCTCCCCATCGGCCCGGCATACAGCGTCGGGGCAAAGGCGTCGGTGGAATAGCGCACGGCATACAGCGCCTCGCCATCGGAAAAGGCGGCGGTGAAACGCACCCGGGTCGTGCCAATGATCTCTGCGCTCAGCCTTTCGGCAAAACCGATGGCCTCGGCCATCGCCGCAATCGGGCGATGTTTCATGCCGAATTGCATGGCAAGCAGGAACAGCAGTTCGGAATCCGTCGAGCCGGTGCGGGCGTTGAAATATTCGTCGTCCAGCATGCTTTCCATCGCGCGGCGGATACGGTCGAAGTGATCGATCTGGCCGTTATGCATGAAAGACCAGTTGCCATACACAAACGGGTGGCAATTGTCGCGCCGGGTTGCGCCATGGGTTGCGGCGCGCACATGCGCCAGAAACAGCGGTGAGCGGATCTGCCGGGCTATGCTTTTCAGGTTACAATCCGACCAGGCGGGCAGAACATCGCGAAACCGGCCTGGTTCCGGCCGGTCGCCATACCAGGCAAGGCCGAAGCCGTCCGCGTTGGTGGATGTCTTGGCGCGGGTGGCGCAGACGGATTGCTCGATCAGCGAATGGGCGGGTGACGATACCAGCTCCTCGATAAAGAGCGGTTCTCCCCGATAGGCTGCCCAACGACACATGGCACTCATGCTCCGGCAAGACCGGTCCTCAGCGGGGCCGGCAGAGCCAATCTTGAAGGAAGGTGTATAACGAAGCGTAAAGCTCGGCTTTCTTCATGTCAGATTCGTGACGAAAGCGGTAATCACATTTTGCAGTGCGGCATTGAGTTTACGTGAAGAGCCGCTTCTGTGAACACTGCGTTGCGCCCAGTGCTCTTCGCCTGCTTTTGAAAAGCCTTATATTGGCTGCAAATCATATTCCGCTCGAAAGGAGCCGACCGATGTCCATTCGCCCTGTCAAACATGAGAGCCGCGCCACGCCCACCATGGAAGGTGCCGGTGTCAAGCTGCACCGCGTCTTCGGCTTCGGCGACACCTCGATGACCGATCCGTTCCTGATGATGGATGATTTTCGCAATGACGACCCGCAGGACTATATCCGTGGTTTTCCCTGGCATCCGCATCGCGGCATCGAAACCATCACCTATGTTCTGGCCGGAACGGTGGACCATGGCGACAGCCTCGGCAATCAGGGCCAGCTAGGCGCCGGTGATCTTCAGTGGATGACGGCGGGCAGTGGCATCATGCACCAGGAAATGCCGAAGGGGGATTTTTCCGGCAAGATGCACGGGTTCCAGCTCTGGGCCAACCTGCCCTCCTCGCTGAAAATGACCGCGCCGCGCTATCAGGATATCAAATCCGCCGACATTCCTGTCGTGGTCGATGACGACGGCACGGCGGTGCGGGTGATCAGCGGCGATTTCTGGGGCAAATCCGGCCCGGTCGATGGTATTGCCGCAGAGCCTGTCTATCTCGATATTTCCGTTCCACCCGGCAAGACCAAGCGTTTTCCGGTCGATACCTATCGGTCGGCCTTTGCCTATATTTTCGCGGGCTCCGGCTCGTTCCGCGATGCCTCCAAGCCCTTCGGCGTCAAAGTCGAGAAGGAATTTCAGGGCGAAGAACTGAATATCCGCGACCTCTCGGGCAATCGCACGCTGGTGGTCTTTGATACCGGCGATGAAATCACCGTCCAGGCTGGCGAAAAGGGCATCCGCTTCCTGCTGGTGACCGGCAAGCCGATCAAGGAGCCGGTGGCCTGGCATGGACCAATCGTCATGAACAGCCGGGAAGAGCTGATGGAGGCCATGCGCGAGTTGAAGAACGGCACCTTCATCAAGGCCGATCATTGATCACTGCGTATTAACGACACTGTGATGATAGGACGCGGCAGGTGGTCGCGTCCTTCAGTTCGATGTCAGGTTCAGCTTTTACAGGGTGGATGATTATTTGATCCGACCCTGTGTGAGCCCATGTCCATCCTGCTGGCGAAAGCCATTCGCTATACCGCCCTTGCCTGCCTGACCGGTCTGCTGTCTTGTGGCGCTTACCTTGGCTATCTCCGGCTTTCGGGCAATTTCCACGAGGTCATTCCCGGCGAATTCTACCGCTCCGCCCAACCGAGTGCCGCCGATATCAAGGATTATGCCGGACGTTACGGTATCAAGACCATCGTCAATCTGCGTGGCCCCTCCCCCTCGCCCTGGTATGCGCAGGAAGTCGGGATCGCCAAGGAACTTGGCATCGGCCATATCGATTTTCGCATGTCGGCTGGCAAGGGCCTGTCCATCGACAAGGCCGAGCAACTGGTCGCTCTGCTGAAATCCGCACCAAAGCCCATCCTTATCCATTGCGAGGGCGGTGCCGACCGCAGCGGTCTCGCCTCTGTTATCTACCTGCAACAGATCGCCGGCGTGCAGGAGGACAAGGCGGAAGAACAACTCTGGCCGGTGATCTATGGCCATGTCGGCATTCCCTATGTCACCAAATCCTATGCCATGGACCGCAGCTGGCTGAACTTTGAAAAAGCCATGGGGATCGAAAGCTGAGCCTTGTGCATTATAGTCCCGCAGAATGGATCGCGGGAGGCTCAAGACATGCAGATCGACGGACAGTGCCATTGTGGCAAAGTGACCTATCGTGCCGAAATCGACCCTGAGAATGTCGGCATTTGCCATTGCACCGATTGTCAGCGCCTGACAGGTTCACCATTCCGGGTTACGGTTTCAACCCGGCGCGACAGGCTGCATTTAACGGGAAGCCCACCGAAATCCTATCTGAAATATGGCGACAACGGTCGGCCGCGCTATCAGTTCTTCTGCCCGGACTGCGGCGCGCCCATGCTAACCACCGGCGAGGGCAAGGATGCCGATACCTGGGGCATCCGCTGGGGTAGCATCAACCAGCGTGAAACCCTGCTGCCAAAACATCAAAGCTGGCGGCGATCCTCCGTGCTCTGGCTCGACAGCATCGGCGCGCTTCCAGGGTCAGAGACGGAGTAAGATTCCGTCTGCTATTTGGGCCATGCCTGGTAGAAATGATGGACGGGTCCGTGGCCGGAGCCAACAGTCAGCTGCCCTGCCGACCGAACAGCGCCAGCCAGCCAGGCCTTTGCCACCGTCACGGCTTTTGCCAAGGCGTCGTCTGTTGCACTATCCATCGACCCACTGTCCTCAGCCTTGGCAAGCTCGGCGGCAATCGCGCTGGAAAGCGAGCAACCGGTGCCATGGGTGTTGGCGGTGGCAATCCTTTTGCCCTCCAGCCACAGGGTCAGCGTTGGCGTGACCAGCAGATCAGGGCTCTGGTCGCCCGGCAGATGTCCGCCTTTCAGAAGTACCGCCTTGGCACCCAGCGCCAACAAGGCCCTGGCCTGTGCCTCCATGCCGGTACGGTCCACGGCCTCGGCCACACGCAGAAGTGCGGCAGCCTCCGGCAGGTTGGGGGTGATCAAGCGGACCCGCGGCAAGAGCTGCCCGACCAGCGCGCCAACCGCCTTGTCATCCAGCAGCGCGGCCCCGCCTTTGGCAACCATGACAGGGTCAAGAATAACCGGCACTGCCGTGTGTCCGGCCAGCACAGCGGCTACAGCGCCGACGACATCGGCATTGGCCAACATGCCGATTTTCACCGCATCGACTCGGATATCGGCAAAAACCGTCTCAATCTGTCTGGCGACGAATGCGGGATTGAGCAGTTCGACACCCGCCACGCCTTGGGTATTCTGGGCGGTCAGCGCCGTCAACGCCGCCATGCCATAGACGCCCAAAGCCGAAAATACCTTCAGATCGGCCTGAATACCCGCCCCGCCGGACGGATCGGAACCGGCAATCGACAAGACATTGGCGATGCGAGGCAGAGGCGTTTCATCGTTTTTTTGAACGGTCATGATCGTCCTCGTCGAAGTCAATAGTCTCCAACACCTCGGCTCCTGTTGATGGAAAAGGTGGGCGGCGGGGCAGATCTATCGCAGTTTTCCATGCGCCTGTCACGGCCCCGCCAATTATGCTGCATTGCGCAATTAACTGCATTTTTCGGGAACCAAACTGGGCACCCATCGTTACCTAGGCGTCGACAGGTCGTGTGAAACGAGGCAGGATATGGAAAACCAGCAATCGGTAATCAAGCGATCGCCAGCTCGAACCGAGCAAAAAGACGCAGGAGCGCTGCTGTTCGATCTTCTTCACGCCGAGCCTCGCCGCTACGCATTGTTTCTCGATATTGATGGCACATTGCTGGATCTTGCCGAAAGCCCGGATGGAATCCGTGTACCGGTTGGGCTGGCAGAAGACCTCGACGTGCTGTCATCACGCATGGGCGGGGCGCTTGCGCTGGTAACGGGGCGGGCCTTGGCCTATGCTGACCGGCTGTTTGCGCCAAAGCATTTCCCAATTGCCGGATTGCACGGGACCGAGCGGCGAACAGTGGCAGGCACGGTGATCCGCAGTGAGCCGAGCCCGGCTTTCCTGGCGGTCAAGGAAGACCTTCCAAAGCTCGAACAGGCCTGGCCGGGCGTGCTGGTCGAGGACAAGGGTGCCGCCATCGCCGTTCACTATCGCCAGGCACCCGCCTGCGCCGACGTGGTGGAAAAAGCGATAGTGGAGGCCTTTAAGGCAGCGGGTCCCGGCTATGAGCTGCAACGCGGCAAGATGGTCATCGAAATCCGCCCCGACAGTGCCGACAAGGGCCGGGCCTTGCAGTCCTATCTGGCCGAGCCGCCCTTCACCGACCGCGTTGCCATCGCCATTGGTGACGATGTGACCGATGAGGCGATGTTTGAATGCGTCAACCGTTTGGGCGGGCTGTCGATCCGCGTCGGCGATCTCGAGGCAAGTGTGGCCAGCCAGTCTCTGGCAAGCCCGCAGCTCCTGCGTGACACGCTTGCCAGACTGGCCCGCCAAAGCTGACGTTCCAGGGCTGACCAACGATAAGAAGGATAATGATATGAGCAGACTTGTTGTGGTTTCCAACCGTGTTCCCGTACCCGACAAGACCAATAAGGCACCGGCGGGAGGTTTGGCCGTCGCCTTGCGGGCTGCCCTTGAGGATAAGGGCGGCATCTGGATGGGCTGGTCTGGCGTTTCCAGCGGCGAGGAAGAGGCCGGTGAGCTTGCAATCATCGAAGATGGCAAGATCACCTACGCCCTGACGGATCTCACCGACCGCGATGTCGATGAATATTATCACGGCTTTGCCAACCGCGTGCTGTGGCCCACCTTTCACTACCGCCTCGACCTGACCGATTATGCCCGCAAGGACATGACCGGCTATTTCCGGGTCAACCGGTTTTTTGCCGAGCGGCTCGTGCCGCTGCTGAAGCCCGATGATACGATCTGGGTCCAGGATTATCACCTGATCCCGCTCGCCAAGGAATTGCGGCAGATGGGAGTGAAGAACCGGATCGGCTTCTTCCTGCATATCCCGCTGCCGCCCGCCGATGTGCTGTTTGCCATGCCTGTTTATGAAACGCTGATTGAAAGCCTGGCTCATTACGATCTGGTCGGCTTCCAGACCGATTTCGACCATGCCAATTTCGTCGGAGCCCTGGTGCGCGAAGGCATTGGCGAGGCGATCTCCGGCAACAAAATCAAATCCCATGACCGGACGTTCAAGGCGGGCAATTATCCAATTGGCATCGAGACGGCAGCCTTTGCCGCCTATGCCCGCAGGGCGGTGCGTAACGTGATGGTCAAGCGCGCCGCGCAAAGCATAGAAGGCAAGGCACTGGTGATCGGCGTAGACCGGCTGGATTATTCCAAGGGGCTCACCCAGCGACTGGATGCCTATGAGCATTTCATCAATGCCAATCCGAACTATCAGGGCAAGGTGACCTATTTGCAGATCACCCCGAAATCCCGCTCTGAAGTGCCGGAATATGAGGCCATGCAGCGCACCGTGGCCGAACAGGCCGGGCGCGTGAATGGCGCGCTGGGCACTGTCGATTGGGTGCCGATCCGCTACATGACCCGCTCAGTGGCGCGTCCAGTGCTAGCCGGGCTCTACCGGCTGGCCAAGGTTGGGCTGGTCACGCCGATGCGCGACGGCATGAACCTGGTTGCCAAGGAATATGTTGCCGCCCAGGACCCCGATGATCCCGGCGTTCTGGTTCTATCGCGGTTTGCCGGGGCAGCCCGCGAGTTGAAAGGGGCCTTGCTGGTCAATCCATACGATACGGAAGGCACAGCCCAGGCCATTGCCCGCGCCCTCGACATGCCGCTTGCCGAGCGCCAGGAACGCTGGAAAGGCATGATGGATCATCTGCTGGTCAATGATGTCAACCACTGGTGCGACACGTTCCTGTCGGATCTGATGGAAATGCCGAGGGAAAAGTCCGCCGAAGCGGCTTAAAACAGAGTGCCACCGCATCACGATTTGTGATCATGATGCGGTCATGCCCGTTTCCGTCAGCGATCACGCCGCCTTGGCGACGTGATATTCCTTGATAGCCACCATCTTGATGGCCGGATAGCGCTCCGCCTCATAGCGCAGCGAAAATGCATCCTGCGCCATGAACACCGGGTCGCCGTCCAGATCCCGGCAGATGTCGCCGCGCCGCGCCGTCATGAACTTGTCGAGTTCGCCGGGCTGTTCGGCGGAAATCCAGCGGCACACGGAAAAGCGCGACATTTCAAACGATACCGGCAGGGTATATTCGCCCGAAAGCCGCTCCTTCAACACATCGAGCTGCAAGGCTCCGACCACGCCGACAATGGCGGGCGAACCGTCTTCCGGCGAAAACAGCTGCACGACGCCCTCTTCCGCCATTTGCTGCAAGGCTTCTTTCAGCTTCTTGGCCTTCATCGCATCTTCAAGCCGCACGCGGCGCAGGATTTCCGGCGAAAAGTTCGGCACACCCTGAAACACCAGCGCTTCACCTTCGGTCAACGTATCGCCGATGCGCAGCGTGCCGTGGTTGGGAATGCCCACCACATCGCCAGCAAAGGCGGTGTCGGCCAATTGGCGCTGCGAAGCGAAGAAGAAT
This sequence comes from Agrobacterium vitis, assembly GCF_013337045.2. NCBI lineage: Bacteria > Pseudomonadati > Pseudomonadota > Alphaproteobacteria > Hyphomicrobiales > Rhizobiaceae > Gillisella > Gillisella vitis. Next base: position 3,799,640 of record NZ_CP118259.1, on the reverse strand, counting down.
TGCGGCGCCGTCAGGCCCATCAGCTTGCCGGTACGCGCCAGCCGCGCCTTCATGCCGCGCTCCAGCTTGCCGGAGCAGATCCGTGCAAAGGCGATGCGGTCGCGGTGGTTGGGGTCCATATTTGCCTGGATCTTGAAGACGAAGGCCGTCATCTTGTCTTCCGCCGCATGCACCTTGCGGATATCAGCCATCTGGTCACGCGGCGGCGGGGCGAAATCACCCAGCGCATTGATCAGGTCGCGCACGCCGAAGTTTCTGAGTGCCGAGCCGAAGAACACCGGGGTCATATGGCCTTCCAGAAAGGCCTGGCGGTCGAAGGGGCGGCAGGCTTCCTGCGCCAGCTCCAGCTCGTCGATAAAGGTCTGACGCTCGTTTTCCGGCAGGTTTTCCGCGACATTCTTCGGGCTATTGACCGGTAACGCCTCGACCTGCTTGTCGGAACCACGAAAGGTATTATCGACCAGATTATAGGAGCCACAGAAGCTTTTCGAGCGCCCGACCGGCCAGGTGATCGGGGCGGTGTCCAGCGCCAGCTTTTCTTCTACTTCATCCAGAACCTCGAAAATATCCCGGCTTTCACGGTCCATCTTGTTGACGAAGGTGATGATCGGAATATCGCGCATCCGGCAGACTTCAAACAGTTTCAGCGTGCGCGGCTCGATACCCTTGGCCGCATCGATGACCATGACGGCAGCATCGACCGCCGTCAGCGTGCGGTAGGTGTCGTCGGCAAAATCTTCATGGCCGGGCGTATCGAGAATATTGAAGACATTGCCTTCATACTCGAAGGTCATCACCGAGGTGACGACGGAAATGCCGCGCTCGCGCTCGATCTTCATCCAGTCCGAACGGGTTTGGATACGGTCTTTCTTGGCTTTCACCTCACCGGCCAGCTGAATGGCACCGCCGAATAGCAGCAGCTTTTCGGTCAGCGTGGTTTTACCAGCATCCGGGTGAGCGATAATAGCGAAGGTGCGGCGGCGGGAGACCGCCTCTGCGAGCGTTTCAGCCATGTGAGGAATTCCTTTTAACTGGCCGGTTATCTAGCGTTTTGGCGTTCAATATGCAATTGACCCCGGCAAACAAAGGATACCCCCATGCACGATACGTCCGCGCCACGCCTTCATCTCAAGCGTCTATCCCATGGTGAAGGGCTGGAATTGCCCGCCTATGAGACGGCGGGTGCGGCTGGCATGGACCTGCGCGCAGCGGTAACGGAGGCTGAGCCGCTGACCCTTGCCCCCGGAAAACGCGCTCTGGTGCCAACCGGGCTGATTATGGAAATCCCCCAGGGCTTTGAAGCGCAGATCCGCCCCCGCTCCGGCCTCGCCTTCAAAAACGGCATCACCTGCCTCAACACACCCGGCACCATCGACAGCGATTACCGGGGCGAGGTAAAAGTGCTGCTGATCAATCTCGGCACCGAGGATTTCACCATCACCCGTGGCATGCGCATCGCCCAGATGGTGATTGCGCCGGTGACGCAGGCGCAGGTGATTGAGGTAACAGAAACATCGGACACGATGCGGGGTACGGGCGGATTTGGCTCGACGGGGGTCTGAGCGATACCATGAAGCCGGACGGGCTAACATTGCGACAAGGATATTTCAACGATCCCTCGGCTTTTCAAGGGCTTGTTGATCTGCTGCATGACGTATTCGGTATCGATATCGGTGCGCAGGAACAGCTTGGCGGCCCCGATCTCACATGCATGCCGTTTGGATATTTTGACCGGTTCGGCCGCTGCATAGCTAATTTTTCAGTCTTCGCCATGCCCCTTATGATCAATGGGACGATAGTGACTGCTGCGGGCTATCAATCCGGCGCAGTCCGCCCGGGATTCCGGGGGCGTGGCCTTTATCGCGACCTGATGCAGCGGGCCTATGCGTGGGCAGAGCAAGCAGGATATCGAACCGGAATTCTCCTGACCGACAAGCCCGCGCTCTACCAGCCTTATGGTTTTCGCGTTGTAACGCATCGTAAATTTGGCGGCCCGGTTCCGGGTTTTCTGCCGATTACCAACGGTAACGTACGACAACTCGATCTCGGCAAAGCGGCGGACCTCGCCCTTTTGCGTGACATGCTCGCCTGTCGCCAACCAGTCTCCAACCACTTCGCCGTTGTCAGCCAAGCAGAGATGTTTCTGCTCAATGCTCATTTCGATGCATCGATTACGTTGAGCCTATTGCCTTCTCTCAAGGCGGTTATCGCATGGAAATGCGCCAACGATGGCGGTGTGAAGCTTCTGGATATTGTCGCTCAGGATATTCCGCCGTTAAGTGCCATCCTATCGCATCTCAATATTCAAGCCGACTCTGTGGAAACCTATTTTCCACCTGATCGCCTCTCGTGGGAAGGCCAGCCTGTATCTTACGAAGGCTCCTGCTCCTTGATGATGTCGGGCCTCGGGCTGGAGGCCGCAGTTGGGCCACTCATGCTGTCGCCTATGGCCGATTTTTAACCTCACCGCTGCGCCTGTGTTGCCATTCTCACCGCCAGCACAGCCAGTACCGTACCCATCAGCCAGCGCTGCACCATGATCCATAGCGGGCGGCGGCTGAGGAACAGGGCGATGGAGCCGGCAGTTAGCGCGATCACTCCATTGATCGTGGTGCCGATGGCGATCTGGGTGAGGCCGAGCAATAGTGATTGTAGAAGCACGCTGCCGCTGTTCGGATCGATGAATTGCGGTAGCAGCGACAGATAGAGAACAGCCACTTTCGGATTGAGAAGATTGGTCACGAGGCCCATGACAAACAGCCGTCCTGGGCTGTCCTTGGGCAGGTCGCGCACCTGAAACGGCGAACGACCGCCCGGCTTGACCGCCTGCCAGGCCAGATAAGCGAGATAGGCTGCACCGGCCAGTTTCAACGCCTCATAGGCATAGGGTACGGCCATTAGCAGCACCGTAATTCCCAGTACCGACATCAGCATATAGATCAGGAAGCCCAGCGCGACACCACCCAGCGAGACCAGTCCGGCCATCGGCCCCTGACAGATGGAGCGCGAGACGAGATAGACCATATTCGGGCCGGGTGTCAGCGCCATGCCAAGGCAGATCAGGGCAAAGGCAAGAAGTGACGTGGTGGCGGGCATGATGTCTCCTTGGCGGAAGGCTGTTTCCACTGAAAGAGCAGAAAGTGCCGTACCGGGCAATTTCAATCGTGTCACCGTTGCAAGTTGCAGCCGGGCGGATTAGCACTGCCTGTATCGATGGAGAGATGTCATGACCCTTGCCAGCCTGCTTGCCTATGCCGGAGCCCTGTTCATTGCCGCTGCCATTCCCGGCCCGGGCATGACGGCGATCGTGGCGCGGGCGCTTGGCTCCGGTTTTCGCCCGACCTTTTTCATGGGCCTGGGCCTGATCCTGGGTGATCTCTGCTATCTGACCGCCGTCATTCTGGGTCTTGCCTATATTGCGCAGACGTTCGTAACACCGTTCCTGATCATCAAATTCGCAGGCACGCTCTATCTGGCCTATATCGCCTGGAAGCTCTGGACGGCAGGGCTTTTGCCGCAGAATATCGAGGCGCGCAAAAGTGCGGGCGTGATGGCGTCCTTCCTGTCCGGCCTGTTCGTGACGCTTGGCAATCCGAAGACCATGCTGTTCTACGTGGCGCTGGTGCCGACGCTCATTCCGCTCGAAGCCATCGGCCCTTCGGATTACGGGCTATTGGTCGGCACGACATTCGTGGTGCTGATGGCCGTGCTCATTCCCTATATTCTTCTGGCTGCCAAAGCCCGTCTGCTACTGAAACAGCCATCGGCACTGAAACTGCTCAACCGGGCCGCCGCCAGCATCCTGGCCGGAACCGCCGCCTATATCGCCACAAAGGCGGCGTGAAATAAACATTTGTTTCCGCTGACTTTGCAGCGGGTTTTTTCTCCCCGGAACCATGGCGATAGGCAAAGGGTTCTGGTCGCTTGGGTGATTTGATCCTATTGTCCCTGCAAAGCCCGTTATTCTGGAGGACCACACATGTCTGAAGCAAAGAAGCCTGGCCGCGGCCGCATCTATGGTTCGATCACCGAGACCATCGGCGATACGCCGATCGTGCGGCTGGACAAGCTGGCGAAGGAAAAGGGCGTCAAGGCTCATCTTCTGGCCAAGCTGGAATTCTTCAACCCGATTGCCTCCGTCAAGGACCGTATCGGTGTGGCGATGATCGAGAGCCTGGAGACCCAGGGGACGATCACACCGGGCAAGACCGTTCTGGTCGAGCCGACCTCCGGCAATACCGGCATTGCGCTCGCCTTTGCCGCCGCCGCCAAAGGCTATCGCCTGATCCTGACCATGCCGGAAACTATGTCCATCGAACGTCGCAAGATGCTGGCTCTGTTGGGCGCCGAACTGGTGCTGACCGAAGGTCCCAAGGGCATGAAGGGCGCGATTGCCAAGGCCGAGGAACTGGCCGCGACCATTCCCGACGCGATCATCCCGCAGCAGTTTGAAAACCCGGCCAATCCGGAAATCCACCGCAAGACCACAGCGGAAGAAATCTGGAACGACACCAACGGCGAGGTCGATATTTTCGTTTCCGGCATCGGCACTGGCGGCACGATTACCGGCACCGGCCAGGTGCTGAAAGCCAAGAAACCGTCTGTTCAGGTGATCGCCGTGGAACCTGCCGACAGCCCGGTTCTGTCGGGCGGCAATCCCGGCCCCCACAAGATCCAGGGCATCGGCGCCGGTTTTGCACCGAAGATCCTCGATACCGGAATCTATGACGAAGTTGTCACCGTTACCAATGACGAGGCGTTTGAACTGGCCCGGCTGGTCGCCCGGCTGGAAGGCGTGCCAGTCGGCATTTCCTCAGGTGCCGCCCTCACCGCCGCCATCAAGGTCGGCCAACGGCCCGAAAACGCTGGCAAGACCATCGTGGTGATCATTCCGTCCTTTGCAGAACGGTATCTGTCAACGGCACTGTTTGCGGGGCTTGGCGAGTAATCGCATTCAATGTGCTGATCCATACGATCGGCGATTGGCGAGCATCGAACAATGAAGATGAGGGCTACAGCAGCAGGTGTAGCCCTTTTTTGTTATGCCGCAGCCGTCAAACGCTCGGAGGGAATGCGGTAAGAAATTGCCTCGGCCAGATGAATCCGACCAAGTGCCTCTGAGCCATCCAGATCGGCCAATGTCCTCGCCACTTTCAACACCCGATGATAGGCGCGGGCCGAAAACTTGAACTTCTCCGCGGCATCCCTCAATAATTGCAAACCGGCAGCATCCGGTGCGGCCAGCTTTTCGATCAGCGCCGTCGAGCACCGCGCATTCATGCGGATTTCAGGCACGCCCGCCTCGATAAATCGTTCCGTTTGCCGCTGTCGAGCGACAGCGACACGACGGGCGACATCGGCACTTTTTTCGGCGGCCATCGGCTTGATCAGGTCCATGGCCGAGACGGCGGGCACATCGATGCGAATATCGATCCGGTCCAGCAGCGGACCGGAAATCCGGCCCTGATATTCGGTCAGGCAGCGAATGCCGCGTGCGCAGGTATGGCCCGGCTCACCCGCCATGCCGCAACGGCAAGGGTTCATCGCGGCAATCAGCTGGAAGCTGGCCGGATAGGTGACGCGGTGATTGGCGCGGGCAATGACGCATTCGCCGCTTTCCAGCGGTTGGCGCAGGGCATCCAGCACCTGTGGGGAAAATTCCGGAAATTCATCAAGAAACAGCACACCGTTATGGGCAAGCGAAGCCTCGCCCGGCCGGGCGCGCAGCCCGCCACCGACCAGCGCCGCCATGGTGGCGGAATGATGCGGCGTGCGAAACGGTCGGCGGTCCGACAATTTTCCGCCCGCCAATTGCCCGGCTATGGAATGGATCATCGATACATCCAGAAGCTCTGGCGCCGACAGGACCGGCAGAATGGACGGCAGGCGGGCCGCCAGCATGGATTTCCCCGATCCCGGCGGGCCGACCATCAGCAGGTTGTGGCCCCCGGCAGCGGCCACTTCCAACGCCCGCTTGGCGCTTTCCTGACCGCGAATATCGGCGAGGTCAGGCAGGTTGCCCGGCAGCGCCCGGCTGGCCGGGTTCGGGCGCGTCAGAACCTGGGTGCCACGAAAATGATTGGCCAAAGCGATCAGGCTGCGGGGGGCAAGAATATCCATGTCTGAGCCCGCCCAGGCTGCCTCCGGGCCGCTATCAGCGGGGCAGATCAGCCCTTTGCCAAGCGCATTGGCTGCCATGGCCGCTGGCAGAGCACCGGCAACGGCAGCAATCGTGCCATCCAGGTTCAACTCACCAACCACAAGATAATCGCCCAGCACATCGGCAGGAATGGCGCCGAGCGCGGCCATCAGGCCAAGGGCGATGGCCAGATCGAAATGTGAGCCTTCCTTGGGCAGATCCGCCGGAGCCAGATTGATGGTCACCCGCTTGGGCGGCAGCGCTAGTCCGGAAGCATGCAGGGCCGCCTGAACCCGTTCCCGGCTTTCGGCCACTGCCTTGTCCGGCAGGCCGACGATCTGCACACCAATCTTGCCGGGCGCGACCATGACCTGCACATCAACGGGCACGCCATCAATGCCCTGAAATGCAACCGTGCCCACCCGTGCAACCATATCCCAGCCCCCTTGCCGGCAGCGGTCCATCCGCCCCTACGCAATTTCATGGATTTCGCCGAGCGAAAAAGAGAAAATGCGTTTAAAATCAATTTTTTAAATCAAGAGATCGAGCCGAGCCGTAACGGGCAAGCTGCAATTTCCTGCAACCATAGTTTTGCATGAAAAAGAAGTGACGACAAGAACAATAAATGAACAAAAACCCGTTTCGATGGCAAAATGGTTGCATTCGGTTGTGCTTTTAGAACAAAAGGGAACGCTTCCAGCACTCCGCAACGCCAAAGGTTTTATAGTTTGTCAGGGAACAGTGGGAACCGGTTTTCCCGAAAAGACAAACGAAAACAAAAGAAGCTACTGCATAATTCTTTAAACCGGAATCGGTTTAAAGAGAAAATTATGCAGCAGATATAAAGAGCTACAGCGAACCTTTATGCGCCATGTATGGCGCACGGCGCTGTAGAGTCTGTCTGGTTCAATGTGAATCTGACAGACTCTAGCAAACCCAACGTGGCGGGGCGTAGAAAGCATCAGGACCGCTTTTTCTCGATGGCGTTCCAGAGCAGGCTGGCAATATCGGCACCGCCAAAATTCTTCACCTCGCGGATACCAGTCGGCGAAGTGACGTTGATCTCGGTCATGTAATCGCCGATCACATCGATACCGACCAGCAGGAAGCCGCGTTCGCGCAGGGCAGGCCCGATCCGGGCGCAGATCTCACGTTCGCGCGTCGTCAGTTCCGTTGGTTCCGGCTTGCCTCCCGCATGCATATTGGAGCGCGCATCATGCTCGGCAGGCACCCGGTTAATCGCGCCGACGGGTTCACCGTCCACCAGAATGATCCGCTTGTCGCCCTTGCGCACGGCAGGCAAATAGCCCTGGGCGATAAAGGGTTCGCGGAACATCTGGCCGAACATTTCCATCAGCGAGGAAAAATTGCGGTCGTCACGGGTGGAGTGGAACACCCCTGCCCCGCCATTGCCGTAGAGCGGCTTCAGGATGATATCGCCCTGTTCGGCCCGGAAAGCGGCAATTTCCGCCGGGTCGCGGGTGATCAGTGTCGGCGGCATCAGGTCGGCATATTCGGTGACGAAGATCTTTTCCGGCGAATTGCGCACCCAGGCCGGATCGTTGACAACAAGCGTCTTCGGGTGAATGCGCTCCAGCATATGGGTGGCGGTGATATAAGCCATGTCGAATGGCGGGTCCTGGCGCAGCAGCACCACATCCATGGTGGACAAATCGACTCGCTCCGGGCTGCCCAGGGTGAAGTGATCGCCCTTCACATCGCGCAGTTCCATCGGCTCCACTGTGGCGAAGACGCGGCCATCGCGCATCGTCAGCCGGTCGGGCGTATAGTGGAACAGCTTATAGCCGCGGGCCTGGGCCTCCAGGCTCATGGCGAAGGTGGAATCCCCTGAAATATTGATGGAGGATACATGGTCCATCTGGACGGCGACATTGCGGATCTGGGCCATAATCTTTCTCGCGTTGCATTTGGAGGAAGATTTAGGACGCGGCGACCGCGAACGCAACGTCCGGCAGAGGCCAAATTTTCACCCGGTCAAATCGGCGCGCGTGATCCGCTCCGCAGAGCATTTCGAAGCCGGTAAAGCGTTGCGATTGGCTCAGGAAAAGGCTTACGTAGAAAGGCAATCTTGCGCACATAGGTCTCGATGCGCCAGGTGGCCCAGGTCCCGCCCTTGAAATAGGCGATATCGCCGGTCTTCAGCAATCGCTCGGTGCCATCCTGCGCGGTCACATGCACTTCGCCCTCCTGGATCACCACAGTCTCGTCCCAGCCGAAATACCAGCGGAAACTGCCAGCAGTACAATCCCAGACAGCTGTCGAGCTTGCTTCATCAGGGCTTTGCGAGTGATTGGCCAGCCGAGCCTGCGGATCGCCCTCAATGATCCAGTCCGGATTGATTGGTGCTGGTTGCAGGCTCAAAGTCCCGGCATTGGCGGCGACCAGCGGTGGCGTGTCTTCCGCTCTAAAACGCGGCAAAGCCATGGCTGCCCCGGCCATGGCTGCGAACAAAAGCTTGACTGGCATAGATGTCCCCCGTGAAGTCCCGTAATTTTATGAGACTTCTATCAAATTCGGGTTAATCCAGTCACATGCATTTTAGCGTTTGCCCAGGAAACCGGTAAAGAGGAAAAGGACAATCGGCTCTCGCTGACAATGGCGTGGGCCGACCAGCTTGTCAGGCCTCTACCGTCTCAGCCTGAGCCCCGAAGGTCATCTTTGCGGTGGCAAAGGGCAGAGCAAGACGGCGGCCTTCCCGATCGAAGAAATGGAATTTTTGCGGATCGACCCCCAGCCGCATCTCGTTGGACAGGACGGTCGAAACCGGCAGCGAGGCGCAAATCGCCTGATCGCCGACAAAACCGTGCACGAGACGGACGGCACCCAGTTCTTCCACATAATCGACCCGGAACGGCAGATAAGGCTGGCCAGGAGCGGCCACTGTCAGATCTTCGGCCCGAAGACCGATCGTCACTTCGCCGCGATAATCGGTTTCGCCCTCGAAGGTGAAGCTGACGGGCCAGAGCGACAGACGATTGCCATCCAGGCGGCCAGTGACCAGGTTCATGGCGGGAGAGCCGATGAAGCTGGCGACAAAGGTCGAGGCGGGCGCGTGATAGACTTCGAGCGGCGTACCAATCTGCTCGATCCGGCCGCCGTTCAACACCACCAGCCGGTCTGCCAGCGTCATGGCTTCCAGCTGGTCATGCGTCACATAGATCGATGTCGTGCCAAGCCGGCGTTGCAGCTTGCGGATCTCGACGCGCATGGAGACGCGCAGCTTGGCATCGAGATTGGACAACGGCTCATCGAACAGGAAAACGGCCGGTTTGCGCACGATGGCGCGGCCCATGGCAACGCGCTGGCGCTGGCCGCCGGACAGTGCCTTGGGCTTGCGATCCAGATAGGGTTGCAGTTCCAGCATCCGGGCGGCCTCGGCCACCCGGGCCTCGATTTCCGCCTTCGGCGTCTTACGGTTCTTCAGGCCATAGGCCAGGTTCTGCCGCACGGTCATATGCGGGTAGAGCGCGTAGCTCTGGAAAACCATGGCAATGTCGCGGTCCGCCGGTTCAACCGTGTTGACCACCCGGTCACCAATGCGCACCACGCCCTCGGATATGCTTTCCAGCCCAGCCACCATGCGCAGCAATGTCGATTTGCCACAGCCGGAAGGGCCGACCAGCACGATGAATTCGCCGTCATTGATCTGGATGTCGACGCTGTTGACCGCACGCACACCGCCGTCATAGATTTTCGAGACCTGATTGATATCGATGGAAGCCATGGGACTGTCCTTTACTTGTCGGTTTCGGTGAGACCCTTGATGAACCAGCTCTGGAACACCACCACGATAATAATCGGGGGCAGCATAGCGAGCACGGCCATGGCAAAGGCTTCGTTATAATCGGGAATTTGTGCGCCCACCCAGACCTGAAGGATCTGCTTGATACCGCGCATCAGCGTGTAGAAACTCTCGTCCGTGGTCATCAGCATGGGCCAGAGATACTGATTCCAGCCATAGACGAACATGATGATGAACACCGCCGCAATCATCGTGCGCGACAGTGGGATCAAAATATCGATCAGGAATTTGAACGGACCGGCACCGTCGATGCGGGCCGCTTCCAGCAATTCTTCGGGCACGGATTTGAAAAACTGCCGGAAGAAGAAAGTCCCCGTGGCAGACGCCAGCAATGGCAGGATCAGGCCTGTGTAGGAGTTCAAAAGGCCCAGATCACTCGCCACCTTGTAAGAGGGGATGATCCGCACTTCCAGCGGCAACAGCAGCGTGGTGAAGATGATCCAGAAGGCCAGCGTGGCAAAGCGGAAGCGGAAATAGACAATGGCGTAAGCCGCCATCATCGACAGCACGATCTTGCCGATGGCAAAGCCAAGGCCGAGGATCAGCGAATTGAGCAGCATGCTGAGACCCGTGACCTTGCCGTTAAAGCCGGTCTGGGCAAACAATACCTTGTGATAGGTCTCGCCCAGATGCCCGCCCATGGAGAGCATCAGGCCCTTCTGGTGGATTTCGGCGGCCGTATGGGAGGAGGTAGCAAAAGCCACCACCAGCGGGCCGATCATCATGATCACGCCGATGATCAGAATGACATGGTCGAAGAGTTTGGTTTTATACATGGTCTTCTCCTCAACCGTAATGGACGCGCCGCTCGATGAAGCGGAACTGGATCATTGTCAAAACCAGCACGACGACCATCAGGATCACCGACTGCGCGGAAGAAGAGCCGATGTCATTGCCGCGGAAGCCATCGAGATAGACCTTGTAGACCAAGGTGATCGGGTTATCCGCCGCCTTGTCCTTGACGATCACGTCGATCACCGCAAACGTATCGAACAGCGAATAGGTCATGTTGACGACCAGCAGGAAAAACGCCGTTGGTGTCAAAAGCGGCATGGTCACGGTCCAGAACCGGCGCGTGCCGGAGCGGCAATCCAATGTGGCGGCTTCGCGCACCGAGGCCGGAATGCCCTGAAGGCCGGAGAGAATGAAGATGAAATTGTAGGGAATCTGGTTCCACACGGCGATGGCCACCATGGCAAAGGCGGTGTCGAAATAATTCAGACCGACCTTCATGTCCCAGCCAAACAGCGCCACGAATTTCACGAATGGACCGATATGCTGGTCGAAGAACATCATGCCGATCAACCCGGCCACTGGCGGCGCGATGGCATAGACGACGATCAACAGGGTCTTGTAAGCCGATTGTCCACGAATGACGGCATCAGCCTTGACGGCGAGCACGGTTCCGATGGACAGCACCAAAAACGTCACCACAACACTGAAGCACAGCGTAAACAGCGCGATTTTTCGATATTCTGGAGAGCTCAGCATATCGGTATAATTGGCAAACCCTACAAAGGTCGCGCCAAAGCCGAAGGGATCTTCGATGTAAAAGGACGATTGGATGGCCTGCACCGCCGGCCAATAGAAGAAGATGGCCACGATGCAGAACTGCGGAGCCAGGAAGAAATAGGGCAGAAATCGCGAGTTGAACTGGACACGCTTCATCGCGGCAACCTTTCAAAGCAAACCCCGGAGGCGATGGATCGCCTCCGGGAGACATCATGTCCGGAGTTTTAAGGTATCAGCCTGCGGTCTTGGCAAAGCGTGCCAGGATTTCGTCCGCTTCCTTCTTGATGGTTTCCATCGCCGCCTTTGGCGTGACTTCGCCTGAGAAGATCTTGTTGTATTCGCGCTCCATTACAGAGCGGATCTGTGGGTAGAAACCAAGGCGATAGCCCTTGTCCCACTCAGCGCCCGGCAGCGACAGCTGCTTGATGCCCACTTCGGCAACCGGGTTCTTCTCGTAATAGCCTTCCTTCTTGGTCAGCTCGTAGGCAGCCGTGGTGATGGCAACATAACCGGTGGACTGGTGATAGAATTTCTGGATGTCAGGCGAGGTCAGGAAGTTGAAGAAAGCAGCTGTGCACTTGTTTTCAGCTTCCGTCTTGCCGGACATGGCATATAGGGCAGCGCCGCCGATGAAGCTATGCACGCCTGCACCCTTGATCGAGCCCCAGTAAGGCAGGAAGGTTGCCGAAAAAGGCATGGAAGCCGTCTTCTGCAAACCACCGAACGAGCCGGAAGAACCAACCCACAGAGCAACCTTACCTTCTTCAAAAGGCTTCTGGTTGTCGTTCCAGCCTGCACCGTAATAGGCGAAGTAACCTTCGTCCTTCCAGGCCTTCAGCTTGTCATACATCATCACATGGTTTGGATCGGTCACATTGATGGTGGTGCCGGCAAGACCGTCATAACCATTGTTGTTCGAAGCAAACTGGATGTTGTTGCGCGAGAAGAAGTTCTCGGTGAATTCCCATGTCAACTGCGACTGAACCAGCGGAATATAACCGGCAGCCTTCAGCTTTGGCGCAATGGCTTCAAACTCTTCCCAGGTCTTTGGTGCTTCAACTCCAGCCTTTTTCAGGGCTTCGGTGTTGATATAGAGAATAGGCGCCGAAGAATTGAACGGCATGCCAACGAACTTGCCGGTCTTATCGGCGTAGAAGTAGCGCACGCCTTCAATGAAAGCGCTGCGGTCAAACTTGTAACCGGCCTTCAACAGCAGATCTTCCGCTGGAATGGTCGCACCCTTGGCGTTGATGATCGTGGCGGAGCCAGCATCGAAAACCTGAAGAATGTTGGGCTGATCGTGCGAGCGGAAAGCAGCGATACCGGCAGCGAGAGCTTCTTCGTAGGAGCCCTTCGACACCGGCGTCAGAACGCATTCGCCTTGGGCAGCGTTGAACTTCTGCGACAATTCATTGATGACTTCGCCGTTGCGGCCACCCATGCCGTGCCACCAGCTGATATTGGTTGCGGCAAATGATGATGTGGTCGAGACGGTCACGGCCAGTGCCGCCATCGAAAGCTTTTTGAACATGGTAGATCCTCTCCGCCAATCTGGGGTGAGCATGCCCTTAGTGAGCCAAGATGACAGAGAATTGAATGTTTTATGACAGCACAGTCATATTGGCCAGGAAAATGAAAGCCGGCTAAAATACCCAATATATTTAGGGGTAATGTACCCTCAAAAAGCACCAGAAAAGTGCCGGGGCCAGCGCCAGGGCACGACCGCGACAATGTCGCAGCGGATTGACAGTCGGCTGGCATCCGGCTGGCGGCACAGCCAGAGATCTCCGGCAGCTCGAATGCGGCGCTGGCTCTCAAAACTCACTGCATCGACGGCCGATTGCTGCGTGGCGCGCGCCTTGACCTCGACCAGCACGACCAGATCGCCGCGCCGAACGATAAGGTCGATTTCGCCTGAGCGGGTTTTGTAACGCAATGCGATGATCCGATAGCCCTTCGACAGCAGATAGGCAGCCGCCAGATATTCCGACCAGCGGCCACGCCGCTCGGCTCGCTTGCGCGCTGCGCCGGATGGGTCTTTCGGCCTTTTTTCCTGAACCCTCACCCGGCCTTCAACTCCAGCAGGCGCTGATAGAGATCCTTACGCGGCAGGCCGGTCTGGCGGGCGGCCTCAGTTGCCGCCCCCGCTGTCGGCAAGGTTTGCGCGAGCTGCACCAGCAACCGGTCAACATCGGCGGCATCCGGCGGGCCGGAGGGAAGCGGCGGCCCGACCACCAGCACGATTTCACCCTTGACCTGGCGCTCGTCATCGTACCAGTCGGATAATTCTGCCAGAGTGCCGCGCCGGAATTCTTCGAATGTCTTGGTCAATTCGCGGCAGACGCAGGCGCTGCGCTCCGCGCCCAGCACCTCGCGAGCGGCGGCAAGGGTCGCGCCGATCCGATGCGGCGATTCAAAGAAGATCAGCGTTGCCGGTGTTGCCGCCCATTGCGCCAGCCGGTCACGGCGGGCCTTGTCCTTGGTGGGCAGAAAGCCCGCAAACAGGAAGGCATCGTTGGGCAGGCCGGAGCCGACCAGGGCTGCAAGCGGCGCTGATGGCCCCGGCAAAGGCACGACCCGCAGCCCCGCCTCGATGGCAAGCTTCGCCAGCCGATATCCCGGATCGGAGACCAGCGGCGTCCCCGCATCGGACACCAGCGCCACGGATTTGCCTGACGCCAGCGCCTCGATCAGCTTCGGTCCGACCTCCTCGGCATTATATTCGTGATAGGCATAGGGACGGGTGGTGATACCATAGCGGTCCAGAAGCACGCGGGTGACGCGGGTATCCTCGCAGGCCAGAACATCGGCTCCGGCCAGCACTTCCAGAGCCCGCAGCGTGATGTCGGAGAGATTGCCGATCGGGGTTGCCACCAGATAGAGCGCCGGCTCGATTGGCCGGGCCGTGACCGGGCGATCATGCAGCCGGAAACTTTTCTGCCCGTCATCCGGCGTGTTCACAGTCTCTGCCACGGCACTCATCCCATTCTCGCTTCATTCGGATAGTCCTTGGCCGGACCAGTCCACTCAGGCGCATGACATGCATGGCCTGCCCTTGTTATGGGCGAGGCAGGCCCCCCCCGCAAGCGCCCCTGCACGCCAAGGAGCGTGATCTGTGGTGGAAAGCCTCGACCAAGACGTGCCAAAAGACGGCAGGCCCTTGCATTTTGATCGTCTTTGCTGCCATTTTGCCCGTCCGAATAAAGCCGGGCACAATCGCCCGGATCAAGGCAAGCCGATCCCGAATGCCGGATCGCACAGGTCGAAAGTGGCAGCGTCGATGCGTATTACTCTTGAACGGTCCAATCTTCTCAAGTCCCTGAACCATGTTCACCGGGTGGTCGAACGGCGCAATACCATTCCGATCCTGTCCAACGTGCTGCTGCGCGCCGAAGGCCAGAGCCTGTCGATGAAGGCAACCGACCTCGATCTGGAAGTGACCGAAGCGACCCCGGCCAATATCGAGCAGGCCGGTGCGACCACGGTTCCCGCGCATCTGCTCTATGAAATCGTCCGCAAATTGTCGGACGGCGCTGAAGTGCTGCTCTCGACCAATCCGGATGGCGCCAGCATGACGGTCGCCTCCGGGCGGTCGAAATTCTCGCTGCAATGCCTGCCGGAGCAGGATTTTCCCGACCTGACCACCGGCAGCTTCAGCCATTCCTTCAAGCTGAAAGCCTCGGACCTGAAAATGCTGATCGATCGCACCCAATTCGCGATCTCAACGGAAGAAACCCGCTATTACCTGAACGGCATTTACCTCCACACGATTGAAGCCGATGGCAAGTTGAAGCTGCGCGCCGTCGCAACCGATGGCCACCGGCTGGCCCGCGCCGACGTGGAAGCACCTTCGGGTTCGGAAGGCATGCCAGGCATCATCATTCCGCGCAAAACGGTTGGCGAGTTGCAGAAGCTGGTCGATAACCCCGACCTCACCGTGTCGCTCGAAGTGTCGGATGCCAAGATCCGCTTCAATATCGGCGAGATCGTCATGACCTCGAAGCTGATCGACGGCACCTTCCCCGATTATCAGCGCGTCATCCCCCAGGCCAATGACAAGGAAATGCGGGTCGATTGCCAGACCTTCGCCCGCGCCGTTGACCGTGTGTCCACCATTTCGTCGGAACGTGGCCGGGCGGTGAAGCTCGCCATCGGCGACGGCCATCTGATGCTGACGGTCAACAACCCGGATTCGGGCAGCGCTACCGAGGAAGTTGCCGTAGGCTACGAAAGCGACGCGATGGAAATCGGCTTCAACGCCAAATATCTGCTCGACATCACCGCGCAACTCTCCGGCGAAGAAGCGATTTTCCTTCTGGCCGACGCCGGATCGCCGACCCTGATCCGCGATACGGCCGGTGACGATGCGCTCTACGTGCTGATGCCGATGCGCGTTTAGGCTCTCCGTCTCTGCCCTCAATCGAGCGCCGTCCCGTCTGCCACGCGGGACGGCGTTTCTGTTGCATCCTGCCCCGAAAAGAACTGGCTGGCCCGCGTCTTTTGCAGCGCCATCCGACTTGGGTCAGACACAAAATTTTCACATGCGCGCCATTTTGTCTTGTTTTCGCGACAAATCGCATCAACATGCCGATTATGCGCCCATGATCGGCGCAGCATATCTTTTTAGGAGATGACTGCGAATGAAGCTCAACCTGAAGCAACGGCTGGAAAAGAAGTTCGACGAGGAAATCCGTTTCTTCAAGGGCATGATGCAGGGGCCGAAGCTGGTGGGCGCCATCGTGCCGACCTCCACCATTACTGCCCGGCGCATGGCCAGCATCATCACGCCGGAAAGCGGGTTGCCGGTGCTGGAACTGGGACCGGGAACCGGCGTGATCACCAAGGCGATCCTGGCACGTGGCATCAAGCCGGAGAAACTGGTGTCTGTCGAATATTCCGCCGACTTCCACCGGCACCTGACCCAGACGATCCCCGGCGTCAATTTTGTCCACGGTGACGCCTTCAACCTGGAAAAGACGCTGGGCCCGCTGTCCGGCCTGTCCTTTGACTGCGTGATTTCCGCCATGCCGCTCCTGAACTTCCCGATGCAGGAGCGCATCCGGCTGCTGGAGGACCTTTTGGACCGCATGCCGCATGGACGGCCCGTCATGCAGATTTCCTACGGACCGATGTCGCCGATCATCGCCAAGGGCGGCAGCTATTTCATCCAGCATTTCGATTTCGTGGTCCGCAATATTCCACCAGCCCAGCTCTGGATCTATCGCCGCCGCTAAAGAGACCCAAGACATGTTTGCTGTCTACATCACCCATCCGCAGGTCCGGATCGACCCGGACGTGCCGGTGCCGCAATGGGGACTGTCCGACATGGGGCAGGAACGGACCCGCAGGACGGCTGAGGCCGCCTGGGTGCGCCAGCTTGGCCGCATCGTCAGCAGCGCCGAGACCAAGGCCGTGGAAACAGCGGCGATCCTGGCGGGTGCGGCCAATATCGGTGTCGAACAGATCGAGACCATGCATGAAAACGACCGCTCCGCGACCGGCTTTCTGACCCCGCCGGAGTTTGAAAAGGCGGCGGACTGGTTCTTTGCCTATCCTGAGGAGAGTTTTTGCGGCTGGGAACGGGCCATCGATGCGCAGGCCCGGATTGTCGGAGCGATTCAGGATGTTCTTGGCAGCCACGATCCGGCTGTTCCTATCGCCTTCATCGGTCACGGCGGCGTCGGAACCCTGTTGAAATGTCACCTGCAAGGCCAGCCGATTAGCCGAAGCGGCGATCAACCGCCGGGCGGCGGCAATCTCTTCTGCTTCACTCTTGCGGATCTGACCGTCACATGCGACTGGACCGCCATGGAAACCTGGCAGGGAGATCGTTGATGGATGCGCGCAATCGTTTGATCGTGGGGCTTGACGTCGCCACCGTCGCTGAGGCGGAAAAACTGGTCTCGACGCTGGCCGAAGACGTGACCTTCTACAAGATCGGCTATCAACTGGCCTTCGCAGGCGGGCTGGAATTTGCCAAGGACCTCGCCCAAAGTGGCAAGAAAGTCTTTCTGGATATGAAGCTGCTCGATATTGACAATACCGTCGCCTCGGCAGTGGAAAATATTGTCCGCATGGGCATGACCATGCTGACGCTGCATGCCTATCCGAAGGCGATGCAAGCAGCCGTGGAAGCAGCGCAAGGGTCAGGTCTCTGCCTGCTTGGCGTGACCGTCTTAACCTCGATGGATGACCAGGATCTCACCGATGCCGGTTATCAGGGCGATGCACGGTCGCTGGTTTTGAAGCGGGCCGCCCAGGCAAAAGAAAAAGGCATGGGCGGTATTGTCTGCTCAGCGCAGGAAGCACAGGCTGTGCGCGCTATTGTTGGCTCCGATATGGCCATTGTTACGCCAGGCATCCGCCCCGCTGGCACCGATGCCGGTGACCAGAAACGGGTGATGACGCCAGCAGACGCCATCCATGCTGGCTCCAGCCACCTGGTTGTTGGCCGCCCCATCGTCAAGGCAGACGATCCGAGAGCCGCAACCCAGGTCATTCTCGCCGAAATGCAGGCCGCTTTCTCTTGATATCAAGGCGGAGCGCTGCTCACGGCTTGATGCTATTGCCACTCAACACATTGTTTTCGCCATTGTCGCGGATCAGGTCGGCATCTCCGCCGATGATCTGGTTGCCGCTAACAGTGTTGAAATCGGCAAAGCTGTGGTTGTCGGCACCGCTGCCGAAGGGGGCTGGCGGGTCCTGATAGCAATAGAGATTGCGCCAGGCCTCGCGAGCATTCAGCCAGATGGCCGGGCGCGGGCGAAAAGCGTCCTGATAGGTGAATTTATTATCGGCGATCCGGTTATGCTGCGGGGTCTGGTGGCGGATCGTGCCGCCCTCTCCGCAATTGCGATAGAGAAAAATACCACCATGCTGCGCGTTGGCGAAGCTATTGGCTTCGATGACATTATGAGCAGACCCGTCCACCGCAATCATTTCCCGGCTGCGCGTCGCCAGTTCGAAACTATTGCCTGAAATGGTGTTATGCGCGGTCTCCGCGTCGAGATAGATTGCCGATCCCTTGGTCTGCCCCTGGAGCGTCGAGTGCGACAGGGTCACATGGGTAACGCCGGGTGCGACATAGAGCGGGATCGGACCATCGGCGACAATCGACAGGTTGTCCAGGACGATGCCTGAAGGTGCGACCGACTGGGCGTATTCGGTATGATTGCGATTGAGCGAGGATTGCCGCACCAGCTCTGCCTCGCCATTGGCGCCAAGCCCCATGATGTGGATGGACCCGTAGATCTTGCAATTGCGGATCACGATGTCGTGCGGAACGCTCCAGCTGCCATCATCCTTGCGCAGCGAGGCGATGCGGATGGTGGGCGGCGCGCCCTTCGGCACGCTTCCCGGGAGGCCGATAACACCGCCATGGCAATCAATGCTGACACCGCTGGCATCAGCCCCCAGCAATTCCAGGTTTTGCATCACCAGATCACCGCGGGTCAGGTCAACCTTGCAAGCCAATCGCAAGACGCTTTCGGCCTCAAGCGGCGTGTCGCGCAGCGCGTCATAAACCGAGGGAGCGCAGGGCTTGGCAACCACGCCATGGCTGGCAACAGGCGCGGAGGCCGCGAACGCACTGCCTCCCATCAGCGAGACATTGGTAAGGGGGACCGGCAGCAAAGGTACGGACAACAGGAAAAACAGCAGGACCGGCGTGAGCTTTGGAAGCCTGCTCATTTCATCGTGTATCAGGTTGCGGATATTACCCACCTTGACCCCGTCTCCGATTGGCGACCCAGACGGGCTGGCCGTTGCGCTGGATTTGACAATGCCTCGTTCTTGCGGCCAAAGCCAAGGCCCCAAAACATCGCACAAACGCCCTTTCCATCCTGCCGCCCATGTCTGCCCATACTGGCCACCCATACTGGCGCTTGACCTTGCAGCAAAATTCATCGATCACCAAAGAGAAACCGAAAGAGGTGATTTGATGGCAAAGGGATATTGGATCGCGCGCGTCGATGTGCGGGATGCGGAACGCTACAAGGATTACGTCTCGACGGCAAAGCCGGCTTTTGAGCGTTTCGGCGCTGTGTTTCTGGCCCGTGGCGGCAAGACGGATGCCGTGGAAGGCCAAAGCCGGGCCCGCAACGTGGTCATCGAGTTTCCCTCCTTCCAGGCCGCTTATGACTGCTATCACTCGCCGGAATATCAGGCAGCCGTCAAGATCCGCCAGGAAGTCGCCGACGGTGAGATTGTCCTCGTCGAAGGCAACCTTTGATCCTAGTTTCAAAGCGGTTCTATTAACTCTGGTCCCAGACATCGAACAGCATGATTCTGCTTCACCTCGCAGCGCATTAGCGATATGAGACAGCAGATGAATTGGTCTGATATTCCGATCCGCAGGAGCTCTCTATGACGTTCGCAAATCTTCCGCCGCTCGTTACCGTTTTCGGAGGCTCCGGATTCGTGGGCAGGCATGTGGTGCGGGTGCTGGCCCAACGCGGTTACCGGGTGCGCGTCGCCGTCCGCCGCCCCGATCTGGCGGGTTTCGTGCTGCCGTTCGGCAATGTCGGACAGATTTCACTGTCTCAGGCCAATCTGCGCTACCGCGACAGCGTCGCAAAGGCCGTTGAAGGCGCCTCGGTTGTCGTCAATTGCGTCGGCATCCTGCTGGAATCAGGCCGCAACAAGTTCGACGCCGTGCAGGATTTCGGTGCCCGTGCCGTGGCCGAAGCAGCAACCGCTGCCGGTGCCAGGCTGGTGCATATCT
This sequence comes from Agrobacterium vitis, assembly GCF_013337045.2. Lineage (NCBI taxonomy): Bacteria > Pseudomonadati > Pseudomonadota > Alphaproteobacteria > Hyphomicrobiales > Rhizobiaceae > Gillisella > Gillisella vitis. The sequence goes on along the minus strand of NZ_CP118259.1, from coordinate 3,779,444 downwards.
CGGCCATCGGCGCCGATGCGAAATCGGCCTCCAGCTACGCAGCCAGCAAGGGCCGGGGCGAAGATGCCATCCGGCAGGTCGCGCCGGGCGCGGTCATCCTTCGGCCATCCATCGTTTTCGGTCCCGAGGACAGCTTCTTCAACAAGTTTGCCGCCATGGCCCGTCTGTCGCCCGTCCTGCCCCTGATCGGCGGCGGCAAGACGAAATTCCAGCCGGTCTTCGTCGAAGACGTGGCCGAAGCCGTGGCCAAAGCGGTCGATGGCAAGGTATCTGCCGGTCTCTTTGAGCTGGGCGGACCGGAAGTTCTGACCTTCCGGCAATGTCTTGAGGAAATGCTGCGCGTTATCGACCGCACTAATCCGCTGGTGTCGCTGCCCTTCGGTATCGCTTCGCTGCTTGCCTCCGTCGCCTCGGCTATTCCGCTGATCAACCCGCCACTGACCAACGATCAGCTGACGCTGCTGAAAAGCGATACCGTCATCTCCGAGGCCGCCAAGAAGGAAGGCAGGACGCTCGCAGCGCTTGGCATTACGCCGACAGCCGTTGCCGCCGTTCTGCCCTCCTATCTCATCCATTTCCGTCCGCATGGACAGTATAGCCGCTCCGGCAAGGCAGCCTGATCGGCATCGGATTGAGAATCACTCTTGGGACTTGTTCATGCGCTCCATACGGCGCATGAACGGCGGGTTAGGGTTGGTCAGGGGGAAGCTGAATCCAGCTTTCAAGGGACGACAAACTCCGCCTCCAGAACGGCTGTGGCTTTGTGTCGGCGTTGCACAAAAGACGCAGAAATTAATTAGTTTCATTAACCGCCAATTCAGCACATTCAGCTATTGATGTTGAGGTGGGCCATGCGTAAAGACGGATCGATGCATGGGGCCAGCGATCTTCGCACCCGCCATTTCACATTCTTCTGAGGTTCTGATTTCATGGGCAAATCTATCGCACTGTTTTTTGCGTGTGCGGCATTGGTTGTCATCGCAGGTTCCTTCGTCGCTCCATCGACGGTCGCGGCCCGCAAGGGCAATTGCGCCCCCGCCTACGGTGTTGACCCCTGCAGCACGGGCTCTATCGCCCGCTAAGATCTGCGGGTCACCCCCACTTCCCTTCATAGACCATGCCCCGGGACCGTAGAAATCGGTTTTCCGTCAGGATATGCAGGCGTAAAACAAAGAGATTGTTTCTCTCGTTTGCGCTTATGGACGTGGGTTTCCATTTTTCTTTGAAAAACATGACAGCGCCGCGCGTTCATAAAACGCGCGGCGCTGTCATAATATGTGGGCTTGACGCCGCCAATCATTTGGCGACGCCCCAGGGTGGACAGGGCAAGGACCCTTTGGCTTTGCCTTATCCCCAGACCAGAAGACCGATCAGACCCGCAACGCCGACAGCAATCCGCCACCAGGCAAAAGGCGCATAGCCGCGGCGGGAGACGAAATCGAGCAGTCCACGCACCACCAACAGCGCCGAAATGAACGCCGCAAGGAAACCGACGCCGATCAGCAGGCCGTCATCCATGCTGAGCGCATTGCGGTTCTTGTAGAGATCCAGCACGAAGGCCCCCAGCATGGTCGGCATCGCCAAGAAAAACGAAAACTCGGCAGCTGAGCGCTTGTCGGTGCCCATCAGCAGCGAGCCAACAATGGTTGCGCCCGAACGCGATGTGCCGGGAATCATCGCCAGGCACTGGAACAGGCCGATCTTCAGAGCCAGCGACAGCGGATAATCCATGACGTCAGTATAGCGGGGATTGAAGGTCATCCGGTCAACCCACAGAAGAATTACCCCGCCCAGGATCAGCATCACGCAGATCAGCATCGGGGTTTCAAACAGCACCGCCTTGATGAAGTCATGGGCCAGCGCGCCGATAATCGCAGCGGGCAGGAAAGCCACCAGCACAGCCAGCACAAAATGGCGGCTTTTGGGATTGCTGGGCAAAGACAGCGCAATCCCCAGCAATTTCTGGATATAGACGGCCAAAATAGCAAGAATGGCACCGAGCTGAATCAGCACTGCAAAGGTATTTCCGGGCGATTTGAAGCCGAGAAAATGACCGGCCAACAGCACATGCGCCGTCGAAGACACCGGGATGAATTCCGTTAGGCCCTCGATAAGACCGAGAAGAAGGGCGCTAACGATCGATTGATCTTCCATGGATTGTCCTTTGATAGGCGTGACAAGGAAAGCGATTCGCTTGTATGACGGAATGAAATTCCTATAGACGCAAGGTTGGCCCCCTGGCCAGATGTTATGGCCAGATGGAATGGCCAGCCAAGAGAAACCAGACAGCCCCGATCATCGCCCCCAACCGGAACAGTGCCCCATCAATGCCCACTTTGTATCACCATCCGATGTCAACCACGTCCCGCTTTGTCCGATTGATCCTGTCGGAATACGGTTTTCAGACAGATCTGGTCGAAGAACAGACCTGGGAAAAGCGCCGGGAATTTCTCACGCTCAATCCCGCAGGCACCCTGCCCGTCTATGTCGATGACAATATGCGCACGCTGTGTGGCTCCACGGTCATATCGGAATTCCTCGACGAAACCCATGGCGTGTTGAAGCGGGACCGGAGGCTTTTGGCCGAAGACCCCTTCCAGCGCGCCGAAATCCGCCGGCTGGTGGACTGGTTCCTGCAAAAGATGGAACAGGACGTCACCCGGCCACTGGCCCGCGAGCGGGTATTCAAATTGCAGATCCCCAACGGTCTCGGCGGCGGCGCGCCGGATTCCAAGGTGCTGCGCACCGCCCGTGGCAATATTCGCCAGCACATGAAATATCTGAGCTGGCTGGCTGGCTCACGCACCTGGCTGGCTGGCGACCGGCTCAGCTATGGCGACCTTGCCGCCGGTGCGGCGGTATCGGTGCTGGATTACCTCGGCGAGATCGACTGGGCCGAATCACCCATTGCCAAGGACTGGTATCAGCGGCTGAAATCGCGCCCCTCGTTCCGGCCACTGCTGGCCGAGCGGGTGCGCGGCCTCACCCCGGTTTCCCACTATGCGGATCTGGATTTCTGACGGAAAAAACCATGGCAAAGGAAGGCAGCCCGGAGCGGACGGCAGAAAAGGCCAGGGCGCGGGCCGCAAAGCTTTCCGCCTTCATCCGCCAGGAAGCAGCCGACAAGGGTTTCGACCTCTGTCGGATCACCGGGCCGGAGAGCATTCCCCAGGCCCCTGCCCGGTTGCTGGAGTTCGTGGACGCTGGCTATCACGGCACCATGGCCTGGATGGAGGAGACGCGCGACCGGCGCGGCGATCCGAAAGTGCTGTGGCCGCAGGTCCGCTCCATCGTGATGTTCGGCCTGAATTATGGCCCTGAGACCGATCCGCGCGCTCTACAGGCGCAACCCGACAAGGCGGCGATTTCCGTCTACGCCCGCAACCGTGACTATCACGACATCATCAAGGGCAAGCTGAAGGAGATCGCCACGCGCTTTGCCGCCCGGGCTGGTGAGGATGTGAAAGTCTTCGTCGATACAGCGCCTGTCATGGAAAAGCCGCTGGCCGCCGCCGCCGGGCTTGGCTGGCAGGGCAAGCATACCAATCTGGTCAGCCGCGAATACGGCTCCTGGCTGTTTCTCGGCAGCCTGTTCACCACAGCCGAACTGCAACTGGATGCAGCGGAGCGTGACCATTGCGGCTCCTGCCGCGCCTGTCTCGACGCCTGCCCGACATCGGCCTTTCCGGCCCCGTACCAGATCGATGCCCGCCGCTGCATCTCTTATCTCACTATCGAGCATAAGGGCGTGATCGACCGTAATCTGCGCCCAGCCTTCGGCAACCGGATCTATGGTTGCGACGACTGTCTGGCCGCCTGTCCCTGGAACAAGTTTGCGGCGCAGGCCCGCGAGATCAAGCTCCAGGCGCGCGAAGACCTGACGGCACCGGACATCGCTTTCTTTCTGACCCTTGACGATCCGGGCTTCCGCAGCCATTTCAGTGGCTCGCCGGTCAAGCGGATCGGACGCGACAGGTTTGTGCGCAATGTGCTGATCGCTGCTGGCAATTCGGGACTGTCAACGCTGATCACCCCCTGCCTGGACCTGCTCGCCGATGCCTCACCGGATGTGCGTGGCATGGCCGTCTGGGCGCTGTCGCGCCTGATGGAGCCGCAAGCCTTTGGCGCTCTCGCACACTCTATAGAGAATGAGCCCGATAGCGATGTCAGGGCGGAATGGATAGCAGCCGGAGTGACCCCATGAGACTGATGATTTTTGGTGCCGGATATTCCGGCAAGGCGATTGGCCAGTACTTTATCCAGCAGGGCATTCCCGTCAGTGGCACAACGCGCTCATCGGCCAAGGCCAAGGCTTTGAGCGATCTCGGCATCGAAACACTGGTGTTCGATGGGCAGCATCTTTCAGATGAGATCATCCAGGCCATGGCCTGCGCCACCCATGTCGTCCAATCGATTGCTCCGGGCAGCGACGGCGACCCACTGCTGCGGCTGACGGAGGGCCAGTTCAAGACATGGATGCCGCAAGTGCAATGGCTGGCCTATCTGTCGACCGTCGGCGTCTATGGCGACCATCAGGGCGCCTGGGTGGATGAAGACACGGTCTGCAAACCAGTCTCGGTACGCTCCGTGGAGAGAGTGGAAGCAGAACAGGCCTGGGACAGGGCAGCGCTTGCAGCAGGTGTGCCGCTCTCGACACTGCGGCTCTCAGGCATTTACGGACCGGGTCGCAATGGTCTTGTCAATCTGGCCGAAGGCACTGCGCGGCGTCTGGTGAAAAAGGATCAGGTGTTCAACCGTATTCGCGTCGAAGATATTGCCACCGCGACATGGCTTCTGGCCGGGCAAAACGAGCATGGGATCTTCAATATCACCGACCACGAACCCGCCCCGCCGCAGGATGTAGTGGCAGAGGCTGCCCGGTTGATGGGGGTCGAGCCGCCGCCGGAACAGGCCTTCGAGACAGCGGAACTGTCGCCGATGGCGCGATCCTTTTACGGCGAGAACAAGCGGGTGATGAACGCCAAAATCAGGGCGCTGGGCTTTGCCTTTGCCTATCCCGACTACCGGGTTTCACTCCACCAACTCTGGTCTTCCGGCAGCTGGCGAGGATAAATCAGCACATTCATTTCTGAATGACCCGCTATTTCGCTCAAAAATTGCGCCAATTTCGCCATATTCCAGTGACTGCCCCAGCATTTGGAGCGTATTTTTTCGATACAACGGAAAAATATTTCGTGATCGATTAGAATTTCCATAGCGCGCAATATTTTTGCGTTTTTAGGCTGTTTTTAAACAGTTTTTCTAAATTCCTTCCAAAACGTTAATCTGACCCTATCATCACAAATATATCTTAACGTAACATTCCGTGATCGACTAAGGCACTTTTTTGCCATTTTTGCCTACCTTTAAGCCTCCCTACGCAAATTTCATCTCAGAAATAGCAAAGGGAAACGAAAACTTGGTGCCTTTAAGTCGGTCAGTCCTCATCGCAGCAGCTATTACCTCTTTTGTTGCTTTCAGCCCTATCCAGGCCTTTGCAGCAAATGGCTGCGGTGGCGCTTCCTGGTATGCCCTATACTCGCGCACTGCTTCCGGCGAACGCATGAACCCCACCACATTGACCGCCGCTCACAAGTGGCTGCCCTTCGGCTCCAAGGTAAAGGTCACCAACCGCAACAATGGCAAGACGGTCGTGGTGCGGATCAATGATCGCGGTCCATTCATCAAGGGCCGGGTTCTGGATCTCTCAAAAGCAGCAGCAGCCGATATCGGCATGGTCGGCAGCGGCACCGCCAAGGTCTGCTACGAGTTGATCGGCTAGGTTTGTCGATATTCAGGCCTGGTCGGGCTGCAAACGGCAATTTTCTGCGCTTCCGGTGCTCATGTACTCAAGTACACTGCGCTCCGGTTCTCGAAAATCACCGTTTTCGCCACACCCAGACCTAAATCTCAACAAACCCTGAGCATGGCAGATGACTTTAAACACCCGCAAAGGTGCTCTGTTATCCTGATGCTTATTGCTTCCATCGAAAATCTGCCCCCACTTTTTGATGGGATACAGTAACGCAGCTTGCCCCAACGGCATTTCATCGCTACCACGCAAGGTCTGATGGATCACCAAGGAGAAGACCATGCGTTTGGGCGGAAGGCTAGCCGGGGCAATAGAAGTTCTGAGCGATATCGAGACACGCCGCAGGCCAGTGGCCGATGCCCTGAAGGATTGGGGCCTGGCGCATCGCTTTGCCGGATCAGGTGACCGCGCCGCCATCGGCAATATCGTCTATGATGCCTTGCGCATGAAGCTCTCCCACGCCTACATCATGGATGACGACAGCCCCGCAGCACTCGGCTATGCCGTATTGTTACGGCAATGGGGGATGGCACCCGAAAGTCTTGCCGCGGACCTTGATGGCGACAGTTTTGCCCCGGTTCCCTTGACGCAGGCTCAGACGGCGGCCTTTTCCAGCCGCACGCTGGAGGACGCACCGCAGTTTATCCAAGGCGATATTCCAGAATGGGTGGTTCCATCCTTCGAAGCTGTGTTTGGCGAAAACTGGCTGCGCGAGGCACAGGCGCTCGCCGTGCGCCCCAGCCTCGATCTGCGCGCCAACACGCTGAAGGCCAATCGGGACAAGGTCCTCAAGGCGCTATCCCATACGCAGGCCAGGCCTGCCACTATTTCTCCCATCGGCATCCGCATCGAACCGGGCGAAGGCCCGTCGCGCCTGCCGAATGTCACCGCCGAGCTTGGCTTCCAGAAAGGCTGGTTCGAGGTTCAGGACGAGGGGTCGCAGATCGTCTCGGCGCTGGTCGAACCGTCAGAAGGCCACCAGGTACTGGATTTCTGCGCAGGCGGCGGTGGCAAGACGCTGGCGATGGCAGCCGCCATGGGCAACAAGGGCCAGGTGCATGCCTATGATAGCGACCGCAAGCGGCTGGCGCCGATCATCGAGCGGCTGAAACGCGCAGGCACCCATAATATCCAGGTCCATGACCGGGTTGCCGCCCTGCAGTCTTTGGCCGGTCGGTTCGACAAGGTGCTGGTCGACGCTCCCTGCACCGGCACCGGCACCTGGCGCCGCAGGCCCGACACCAAATGGCGGCTGACTGACCGCAATTTGCAGGAGCGGATCGAACAGCAGAGCCAAGCCCTTGCCGAAGCCGCCACCTATGTCCGGTCCGGCGGCGAGTTAATCTACGTCACCTGCTCGGTGCTGCCAGAGGAAAACGACCGGCAGATCGAAGCCTTTACCGCCGCCCATCCGCAATTTTCACCGTTGCCGATGCTCGAGCGTTGGACGGCGCTGTTTGGCGCATCTGTCGCCAAGCCCACCTCTGCCAATGGCAAAAGCCTGACCTTAAGCCCTGCCGCAACCGATACGGACGGGTTTTTCTTCTGCCGGATGGTCAAGGCTTGAAATCAGGATGCGCCCTAAATATTGAGGGCTATTCCTGATTGTTTGACACTAGTTTAATTTTGTTCCATGACATGCCCACAGACCACATCCACAGTTCATAAGCGGCGCCAAAGGCGCCAGAGGAGAGGGCATGTCTCGACCATTCATGATCGGCGCCGGACTGGCGCTTTTCATCGCTTCGACCAGCTTTGCTGCCCCGGCAGCAAAAGCGCCGGAAGCAGATGCAGTGCTGAAGCATTATGCAGAGCTGGCAGAGGCGAAATACCAGGATTCGCTCACCACAGCCAAGACGCTGGATGCTGCCGTTGACGCGCTGCTTGCCAAGCCCAGCAAATCGACGCTCAACAAGGCTCGCTCCGCCTGGATCAAGGCTCGCGTGCCCTATCAGCAGTCGGAAGTCTATCGCTTCGGCAACAAGATCGTTGATGACTGGGAAGGCAAGGTCAATGCCTGGCCGCTGGACGAAGGCCTGATCGACTATGTCGATAAATCCTACGGCACGGAAAGCGATACGAATGCGCTGTACACCGCCAATGTGATTGCCAATACCAAGATCAAGATCAACGGCGAAGAGGTGGATGCCACCAATCTGACACCGGATTTCCTGGCCAACAAGCTCCAGGAAGCCGGTGGCGTCGAGGCCAATGTGGCAACCGGCTACCATGCCATCGAATTTCTGCTCTGGGGACAGGATTTGAACGGCACCGGCCCAGGCGCTGGCAACCGTCCCTTTACCGATTACGACTTGAAGAATTGCACCGGCGGCCATTGCGACCGGCGCGCCCAATATCTGAAGTCGGCTTCGACCCTGCTGGTCTCCGACCTTCAGGAAATGGTCGATGCCTGGAAGCCGGAAGGCGAAGCAACCAAGACCTTGCTGGCCGATCCAACCTCCGGCCTCAAAGCTATTTTGACCGGCATGGGCTCGCTGTCCTACGGCGAACTGGCTGGCGAGCGAATGAAGCTCGGCCTGCTGCTGCACGATCCGGAAGAAGAGCATGACTGCTTCTCCGACAACACCCATAATTCGCATTATTACGACGCACTCGGCATCCGCTCGGCCTATACCGGCAAATATACCCGCGTCGATGGCACCAAGATGACTGGTCCGTCCCTGTCGGATCTGGTTGCCGCCAAGGACAAGGCTCTGGACAAGGAAATGAAGTCCAAGCTGAACACCACCATGAAGGCGATGACCGCTCTCGTGAAGCGTGCCAAGACCGTCGAGCACTATGACCAGATGATTGCCGAGAACAACAAGGAAGGCAATGCCACCGTTCAGGCTGGTATCGACGGCCTGATCGACCAGACCAAGTCGATCCAGCGCGTCGTGGCTGCCCTCGATCTCGGCGAAGTCAAGCTGGAAGGCTCCGACAGCCTCGACAACCCCAGCGCCGTCTTCAAGTAAAATACCATTAAAAACAGATGGCCGCTGCCCACCACCGGGCGGCGGCCATTATCATAGGGATGCCGAACGTGCGGCTGAAGACAGCGACGATAATCCTGCTTGGCGGTGCCCTGCTGATGGGAAGCCTGCTCGAAAGCAGCCTGATAGCAGGCGCCTTTGCAGCGGAGCTGCGCCCGGATCTCACACCGGCCGATCGCATCAAGGTCAATGCCGTTACAGTCCCCACCAACGACTTTTCAAAAGCCGAAGCCTTTGAGGCGATGACGGCGGGCGCTGCGAGTTCTACTGGTCCCGCCGATGCCAAGGCCTTTACCCATCCGCTCGCCACCTTGAGTTTCGAGCAGCAGCAGCAATTTTCACTTGGCGAAGCGCTTTTTCAGAAATTCTGGGTCTCCGCTCCCTCCTCCACCCAGGCCTCGGACGGATTGGGGCCGCTGTTCAACGCCCGCTCCTGCGAAAGCTGTCATCAGCGCGGCGGTCGTGGCCATCCACCCGGACCGGATGGCGATGCCACCTCGATGTTTCTAAGACTGGCTCGACCCGCGCATACCGACGAGGAAAAGGCCGCGATTGCCGCCTTGAAGGCGCTGAATTTTGGCGATGACACCTATGGCCGGCAATTGCAGGACCGCGCCGTACCCGGTCTTGCCGCCGAGGGGCGGCTGGCCGTGACCTATCAACCGAAAACCGTAACGCTTGCCGGCGGTGAAACGGAGACGCTGCGGGTTCCCACCTACAGCATCGACGCGCTCGGTTATGGTCCGCTTGGAGCAGACACCACGCTGTCGCCCCGCATCGCCAATCCGATGATCGGCATGGGCCTGATCGAGGCGATTGCCGACGAGGATATTCTGGCCAATGCCGAGCGGCAGGCGCAAGCGGGCAATAGCGTTTCGGGTACTGTTGCCAAGGTGCGCGACCATCTGAGCGGCGAAATAAAGATCGGACGTTTCGGCTGGAAAGCGGAAAACGCCACGGTCCGCGATCAGGCGGCGAGCGCCTTGGCCGGTGACATCGGCATCTCCTCTCCCGACGATCCGCGTCATGCAGGCGATTGCACGGCAAACCAGCCGCAATGCCTGGCAATGCCGAACGGCGTGCAGGTAAGGCTTGGCCCGGTCGAGGCACCGCCGCCGGTGCTGGATCTGATGACATTCTATAGCGAAACGCTGGCCCCTCCCAAGCGCCGCGACGTGACAAAGCCCCAGGTTCTGGCCGGCAAGGCGTTGTTTTATGCATCCGGTTGCGCCAGCTGCCACCAGCCGAAATATGTGACGCGGCGCAATGCCGCCTACCCGGCCCTTTCCTTCCAGCTGATCTGGCCCTATTCCGATTTCCTGCTGCATGATATGGGTCCCGATCTGTCCGACGGGCAACAGGTCGGCTTGGCCAGCGGCCAGCAATGGCGCACGCCGCCGCTCTGGGGCCTCGGTCTCACAGCCAAAGTGGGCGGTCGCCAGGCCTATCTGCATGACGGGCGCGCCACCTCCCTGCCAGAAGCTATTCTCTGGCACGGCGGCGAGGCGGAAAAAGCCCGCAACGCCTTTGCATCCATGACGCCGGGCGACCGCAAGGCGTTGATTACATTTCTGGAGTCACTCTGATGCCCAATGCTCGATGCCGGATTTTGACCCTCGCCCTGACACTTTCCTTCCTCCCGCTCCAGGCCTTGCCAGTCTTGGCGCAGGACGCCGCCCCCCATGCGACGGCCCTGCAAACCGCCGCAGTTCCAGATGTGATGGCAAAGACCGTGGATGGCTTTATCCGCCCCGGCTATCGCAATTTCCTCGACAAGGCCAAGGCCCTGCATGCCGGGATGAATGCCCTCTGCGCGACCCCTTCCGACCAAACCGTCAAAGCGGCCAAGGATGGCTTTGAGCAGGCCGTGCGCGCCTGGGCGCGGATCGAGATCGTCCGGGTCGGGCCGGTGATCGAGGAAAACCGCTTTGAACACATCCTGTTTTACCCGGACCGCAAGGGGCTGGCGCTGAAGCAGATCCAGGGTGCCATCGCCTCCAATGACGACAGCTTCACCAAGCCGGAAGCCCTGCATGAGAAAAGCGTGGCGATCCAGGGTCTTGGCGCGCTGGAATATGTCCTCTACGGCACCGGCTCCGAGACTTTGAACCAGGCCGACGGCGCGTTCCGCTGCCGCTATGGCGCAGCAATTGCTGGCAATATCGAAAACATGGCCGGTGAATTGTCCAGCCTCTGGGAAGCGCCCGGCGGCATCCAGACCGCCTGGAAACAGCCGGGCCCGGACAATGATGTCTTCCGCACCCCGTCGGAGGCCGTCACCGGCCTGCTCGGCATTCTCGTCCACGGAACCGAAACCGTGCGCGACGAGCGGATCGAAACATTCTTCAAAGGCGCAGGGGGCCGTATCGCGCCCAAGCAGGCGATTTTCTGGCGCTCCGGCCTGACCTTCGTCAGCATGCAGGAAAACCTGAACGGCCTCAAACAGCTTCTCAACGACACCGGCGCTGCAAACCTGTTGCCGGAGGGCAAGCGGAGTGTCATCCCCGCCATCAATACGCTGGCCGACCGGCTGATCCAGACCACCCAATCCATGACGCCGGATATCGAGGCGGCAGTCGGTCAACCAGAAAACCGCAAGAAACTGGTCAGCCTGCTCGATGACAGCCGCAGCATGATCACCGATCTCAGCGACGGACTGGGCGGCGGCGTCGGCCTCAGTGCCGGTTTTTCCTTCGCGGACGGGGATTGATCCCGATGCGCGGCGCGTTGATGGACCGACGACACTTTCTGAAAGCCGCAGGCGCCGTTTATCTGGCCGGGCTGACTGAGGCGCAGGCGCAAGCGCTGACGGCAACCGATGCCGTCTATGCCTCCGCCTTTCGTGGCCAAGATGGATCGTTTGGCGCCGCCTTGCTCAGCGAAGATGGCCGGATCGTTGCGCGCGTCGCCCTGCCAGGCCGCGCCCATGGGCTTGCGGCCAGCGCCAATAAGGTGGCCGCCTTTGCGAGGCGTCCCGGCACATTCATTTTCATCTTCGACCGGCAACAGCAGGTGGCACCCGTGGTCGTCAACGCCCCGGCGGGCCGCCATTTCTACGGCCACGGGCATTTTTCCCCCGATGGCAAGCTGCTCTATGCCAGCGAGAACGATTTCGACAACAATCGCGGCATGATCGGGCTTTACGATGCGACTAACGGGTTTAGCCGGATCGGCGAATTTTCCGCCCATGGCATTGGCACCCATGACATGAGCGTCAGCGATGACGGCAGCTTGCTGATCATCGCCAATGGCGGCATTGAGACCAATCCAGATTTTGGCCGCACCAAGCTCAATCTCGACCATATGCAGCCATCTCTGGTGCTGGCCGATGCCAGGACCGGCGCATTGATTGAAAAACACGCGCTGCCAGACGCCCTGCGCCAGCTTTCCACCCGGCATATCGATCTCGACGCGCGTGGCCGGATCTGGTTTGCCTGCCAGTATGAAGGCCCACGCCGCGACCTGCCGCCACTGGTCGGCCATTTCAGGCGGGGCGAAGCCCTGCACTGGCTCGATCTGCCGCCGGATATCACCCGTGGACTTGCCAATTATGTCGGGGCGATTGCCGTCAACCGTCGCGAGGGACTGGTCGGTATCACCTCACCAAATGGCGGCCTTTCGGTAACACTGGATGCCGATAGCGGCAAGGTGCTGGACACCGCCAGCCTGAGCGAGGCGGCTGGTATCGCGCCTGCGGCCCATGGCTTTGCGACGTCCTCCTATGATGGCCGGTTCCTGGACAGATCAGAGACCGTGAACTGGGACCAGCACATCATTCGCATCTAAGGATCGCTTATCCCCTTCCATCCAGGGCTTGATGCTATAGATAGTCTCGTCATGCGCAGTGCTCTCACCAATCTCATCTTCATGGCCGCCGTCACCGGTATCGGCACAATGATCGGCCTGACCAATCTGCCGGGCGACTGGTATGACGGGCTAGAAAAGCCTTTTTTCAATCCGCCCGGCTGGATCTTCGGGCCAGTCTGGACCGTGCTTTATGTGCTGATCGGCCTTGCAGGCGCTCGGATCTGGCAGCGGATGCGGCAATCGCGGGGCGCATCGCGTGCCATGGCGCTGTGGTTTGGCCAGATGCTGCTGAATTTCCTCTGGTCTCCGGCGTTCTTCGGCGCACACAGCACCGGTCTTGGCCTGATTGTCATCCTGCCGATGCTGGCGCTGATCCTCGCCTTTGTCTGGCAGGTCCGGCGCCTGGACCGGGTGGCGATGCTATGCTTCATCCCCTATTTCGCCTGGGTTTCTTTCGCCACTGTGCTGAACGGCGCGCTTTTCCTGCTGAATTAACCACCGCCGCAAAACCGTCGTGCCCAAAGCCCATCAACAGGCCAAACCCGATCAACAGGCTTGCCGAACCGGTTCTGTCATGCCAAATGGCAGGCAGACGAGAGGGAAAGAGGCGGCAGCCACATGGACGCGGATATCCAGCAACGGATCACGGCAAGCTTTGCACGGCAGGGCGCCATGCAGACCATCGGCGCGGAATTGACCCGCATCAGCCATAAACTGGTGGAAATCGAGCTGGCTTTTCACGACAAGCTCACCCAGCAGCATGGCTTCCTGCATGCAGGCGTGATTTCCGCCGCCCTCGACACAGCTTGCAGCTACGCCGCCTATACGGTGATCGCACCGGAGACCTCGCTGCTGACCATCGAATTCAAGGTCAATATGATGTCGCCCGGGCGCGGCGACCGGTTTCTGTTTCGCGGCGAGATCACCAAGCCCGGCTCCACCATTATCGTCGCCGACGGCCGTGGCTATGCCATCTCCGACGGCCCAGCCAAATTAATTGCCTCGATGACCAGCACACTGATGGTGATGCGGGGCCGTGAGGATATCAGGGAATGACGTTTGATCTGAAATCGGTGTGCAGCAAGTCCATTCTGTTCGTCATGGCCGTCGATGCCGAATATGGCCCGCTCCTGCGCCTGCGCATCCAACCGCTGATGACCGGGGTCGGTCCGGTGGAAAGCGCCATTGTCACCACCAATGCCCTAAGAGACCTCCAGGCAGCAGGAACGCTTCCCGATCTCGTCGTCTCGCTGGGTTCGGCAGGCTCGTCACGGCTGGAACAGACCGCGGTCTACCAGGTCTCCTCAGTCGCTTACCGGGATATGGACGCCTCGCCGCTCGGTTTCGAGAAAGGCCGTACACCCTTCCTCGATCTGCCAGCTACGGTGGACCTGCCGCTGCGCATTCCCGGCGTTGCCGTGGCCAGCCTGTCGACCGGCGGCAATATCGTCTCAGGCCCGGTCTATGACAGTATCTCCGCCGACATGGTCGATATGGAAACCTATGCGGTGCTGCGCGCCTGCCAGACCTTCAACCTGCCGCTGATCGGCCTTCGCGGCATTTCTGATGGCAAGGCGGAACTGAAACATGTCGGCGACTGGACGGAGTATCTTGGTGTCGTTGACCGCAATCTGGCCCAGGCGGTAGACGCGCTGGTCAAGGCGGTGGAATACGGCACCTTCTGGTTCTGATCCGGCCGCGCCGAACAAGAGATTTTTTGCCATGCCGGCATTTCCCGGATTGCCACGGACACTGCTTTTCATTAAAGGCTCGACATGACCCAGACAGCACATCCCGACAGCGTTCTCATCATCGATTTCGGCAGCCAGGTAACGCAGCTGATTGCGCGGCGCGTTCGTGAAACCGGCGTGTATTGCGAAATCGTCCCTTTCCAGTCCTCCGAAGAGGGCTTCGCGCGGTTGAAGCCAAAGGCGGTTATCCTGTCTGGAAGCCCCGCCTCGGCACTGGATGAAGGCAGTCCTCGCGTTCCCCAGGTGATTTTCGACAGCGGCCTGCCGATCTTCGGTATCTGCTATGGCCAGCAAACCATCTGCGCCCAACTGGGTGGCAAGGTGGAAGCCGGACATCACCGCGAATTCGGGCGTGCCTTCCTTGAGATCGAGCAGGATTGCAAGCTGTTCGAAGGCCTCTGGTCGGTTGGCTCACGCCATCAGGTCTGGATGTCGCATGGCGACCGCGTCACCGCGATCCCGCCGGGCTTTCGGGTTCTGGCCACCTCGTCCAATGCGCCCTTCGCGTTCATTGCCGATGAGGCCCGCAAATACTACGCCGTACAGTTCCACCCGGAAGTGGTGCATACGCCTGATGGTGCCAAGCTGATCCAGAATTTCGTCCATAATATCGCTGGCATTACCGGCGACTGGAGCATGTCGGCCTACCGCGCCAAGGCGGTCGAGCAGATCCGTGCCCAGGTCGGTGACAAGCGGGTGATCTGCGCCCTGTCCGGCGGGGTCGATAGTTCGGTCGCAGCTCTGCTGATCCATGAGGCGGTCGGCGACCAGTTGACCTGCATTCTGGTTGACCACGGGTTGATGCGCAAGAACGAGGCGGCAGATGTCGTTGCCATGTTCAAGGAACATTACAATCTCCATCTGATCCATGTCGATGCCATCGACCGCTTCGTCGGCGAGCTGGAAGGCGTGTCCGACCCGGAAACCAAGCGCAAGATCATTGGCCGCCTGTTCATCGAGACCTTCGAGGAAGAAGCCAAGAAGCTCGGCGGCGCAGACTTCCTCGGCCAGGGCACGCTCTATCCTGACGTCATCGAAAGCGTTTCCTTCTCCGGCGGCCCGTCTGTCACCATCAAGAGCCACCACAATGTCGGCGGCCTTCCGGACCGGATGAACATGAAGCTGGTGGAACCGCTGCGTGAATTGTTCAAGGACGAAGTGCGCGTTCTGGGCAAGGAGCTTGGCCTGCCCGACTCGTTCATTGGCCGTCATCCCTTCCCCGGCCCTGGCCTTGCCATCCGCTGCCCGGGCGGCGTCACCCGCGAAAAGCTCGACATCCTGCGCGAAGCAGACGCCATCTATTTGGACGAAATCCGCAAGGCTGGCCTTTACGATGCTATCTGGCAGGCCTTCGCCGTGCTGCTGCCGGTCCAGACCGTCGGCGTGATGGGCGATGGCCGTACCTATGAATTCGTCTGCGCGCTGCGCGCCGTCACCTCCGTCGATGGCATGACCGCTGACTTCTACCACTATGACATGGAGTTCCTAGGCCGCGCCGCCACCCGCATCATCAACGAAGTCCGCGGCATCAACCGTGTCGTCTATGACGTGACATCCAAGCCGCCCGGCACGATCGAGTGGGAATGATGTAAATCCGGGACGGGATCAGTTTCCGTCCCCTTTTGCCCAGATCCTTGGCGCTCTCGCATCGTCAGAGCATTGAGAAGAAAATCGCAAACGGCACGTTGTTCTCAGTTTTAGTCACTGCATCGCACCGAAAACCGGTTCCCACTTTTCGGTGCGATGCTCTAGCAATTCAGCCAGCAATGTGTTTGGAAACCGCCGCTTCTGAATTATAGCGTAAAAGCTCTCCGTCACTTCGGGAATACGGCAATGCTCAATGAGCAAGCCAGTCTCCAGTTCGTCGCGCACGACAATGGGTGGCACCAGTGTGACACCTTCACGCTCGCGTGCCAAAAGGCGAAGCATCGCCATATCGTCCACCTCGGCAAGAATGACCGGTCTGATGCCAGCCATTTCGAGAATCCGGTCGAAGGCCACGCGGATATCACTGTCGAGGCTGGGCAGCAGCAATGGCTCGGTGCTCAGATCGTGGGGGAATGTGAAACTCTGCCCACCAAGCCGGGGGCGACCGACCAGGCTGACCGGTTGCTCGTTCAGCAGATGATTGCGCAGCAGTGAGCGTGCATCACGCGGGGCAGCGCTATTTGCCAGCACCACATCGACGGCATGGGCTTCGAGTTGCGCCAGAAGATCGCGCATATTGCCGGACCGCACGATCAGTTCCACGTCGGAGCGACCGACCAGCGGGCGCAGGAATTCCAGCTGGAAGTTGCGCGACAGCGTCGTCAGCGCCCCGACCCGCAGCACTTGGCGGCTGGAGGTGGGGCGGCCACTGAGCGTGCTCATCAATTCGTCACCGGCCTTGAACACCGTATCTGCATAATCGAGCGCGATCTGCCCAGCCTCTGTCAGCACAAGCTTCTTGCCGACACGCTCGAACAGCGCATGCCCCATCTGATGTTCAAGTTTCTGGATCTGAACCGAGAGTGCCGATTGCGACAGGTTCATGTGTTGAGCGGCACGTGTCAGGCTGCCTTCATGCGCGACCGCCCAGAAATAGCGCAGATGATTGAAATTAAGATCTCTCATATCGTTCTTTTAAAACGAACGATATCGACAAAACAATGAATTTTTCTTGGGAACAGGTCTTGGATAGTAGTGGCTCCCGAAGCGATCCTGCCTGAAGGGAATACCTCCGTGTCCATTCATTTCCTACCCTTGCTGGCGCCCCTTGCCCTGCTTGTAAGCGCCGCCATCAGCTTTACGCAACAACAGCAACGGCCCAGACATAGTCCTCGACTGGCCCAAGCAGCCGCGCTGTTGGCGCTTGCAGTCGCACTGGCCTCAGTTATCACGCTGATCATGATTGGCCCAGGCAACAGCCCGTTGATTGGGTTTGCCACGGTGGGTCTATCGGTTCGGCTGGATGCCGTCAGCGCCACCATGCTGGTTCTGGTGACATTCATCGGCTGGGTGGTCACACGCTATGCCGCCACTTATCTGGACGGCGAAGACCGGCAGGGGCCGTTCACCGGCTGGCTCTGCGCCACCCTCGCCTCGGTGCTGATGCTGGTCATGGCGGGCAACCTGCTGCAACTGGTGCTCGCCTGGATCGCCACCAGTCTGTTTCTCCACAAATTGCTGCTGTTTTATCCGGGCCGGGTGGCGGCCCAGCGCGCCGCACGCAAGAAATTCATCACCGCCCGCCTCGGCGATGCAGCGCTGGCCGGTGCGGCCGCTTTGCTGGCAATCGCCTATGGAACCGCCGATATCGGTGAAAATCTCAATGCTGCCCGTGCCGGATATGACGCAGGACAGAGCGGAGCCCTTATTGTTGCCGCAGCAGGCCTGCTGGCGCTGGCAGCCGCGCTTAAATCCGCGCAGTTTCCCACCCATGGCTGGCTGACCGAAGTGATGGAAACGCCAACCCCCGTCTCAGCGCTTTTGCATGCCGGGGTGATCAATGCCGGTGGCTTTCTGCTGATCCGTTTTGCCGATGTCATGCTGCTCGCTCCCGGCGTGCTGGCAGCGCTGGTCATACTGGGCGGCTTCACGGCCTTGTTCGGCAGTCTGGTGATGCTGACCCAACCGGCGGTCAAAACCTCGCTGGCCTGGTCCACCGTTGCTCAGATGGGCTTCATGATCTTCGAATGCGGCCTGGGGCTGTTTGCGCTGGCCCTGCTGCATATCGTGGCGCATTCGCTCTATAAGGCCCACTCATTTCTGGCCTCTGGTGGCGCGGTGGAGCGGGTTGCAGCACTTCCCCGGCCCGGCCCGGTGGCCGTACCCGATGCGGGCGCGGTCGGGCGAGCCTTTCTGTCTGCCCTTGCCATCTACTGCGTCGTGGGTCTGTGTTTCGGGCTGACACATAAATCGCCACAGGCCATTGCACTTGGCGCCATCCTGATTTTCGGTGTCGCCTACATGCTCGCCCAAGGCTTTGCCGATGCAGCCCCCAAGGCATTGACCCGGCGCACGGCGGTTTATGCCATAGCGACCTCGGTCGGCTATTTCGCACTGCAAATGGCTGCCACCCTGATGACCTCAGGGATCTTGCCCCCCACGCCTGCACCGCAACCGCTGGAATGGGCGCTGATCGTGCTGGCCGTCGTCAGCTTCGGTCTGGTTGCCGTGGTGCAGGCCATGTTTCCGCTCTGGGCCTATCATCCGGCAGCGGCGGGCCTGCGCGTCCATCTTTCCAACGGCTTCTACGTCAATGCCATCTTCGACCGCCTGGTCGGTGGCTGGTCGATCCGCAGCCTGTCTTGATGAAATCGGAGTTTTGACCATGTTGCATAGCCATATCCCGACCCAAGCCGATCCAATGATCTTCGAGACGGCGGCGGACCGTGCCGCGCGTGCCATTCCCCCCGTCTGGCCGCTGATGTCGAGCGTCGCCGTCAATCCCTTTCTCGGGCAGGCTGGCGAAACCCTAGCCCAGGCGGGCGCCCGGCTGGCGCGCGTGGCAGGCATCACCATCACCATGCCGCGCCACTGGTACCAGCAGAAGATCGCCGCAGGCGAGATTTCCGATGCGGATCTGCTGGCCGCCTGGGCCTGCGCGCCTGCCGATCTGCGGCCAACCGATCTTGCCGCCCTGAAGGCTGCAGCCACTCTCAACCCACCAAGGCCAAAAGCACTGTCCTCAGTGGCGGATCTGGCGGCGCAGGTCTCCGGGGTGGAATGGCCGGGTCTCATCACTGAACGGCTCGGCGCCTGGATGGCGGGCTATTTCGATGAGGGACAGGCGCTGTGGGCCGCGCCGCGTGGCAAAAGCGCCTATAGCGCCTGGCGGGCCGTGGCAACCCATGACCTGACGCCGGAAATCGCCGGTCTGCGCGGTTTTGCACGGCATGTGTCGGAGGCGCCGGAAACGGCGATGGCGGTTATCGCCCGTGCATCCATCCGTCTCAGTCTGCCTGCCGGGGCGCTGGAGACCTATTTTCATCAGATGCTGATGTCATTGGGCGGTTGGGGGCAATATGCACGCTACAAGCTCTGGCAAGCGGAACTGGCCGGTGGTGCCGACCAAACGATTACGGACCTTCTGGCAATCCGGCTGATATGGGAGGAGGCGCTGTTTCTGCGCTATGGCGACCAAATCGGCGAAGCCTGGGCGCATATGCGGGCGGCCCATGCGGCACCGGTCGTGGCGACGCCCGATCTGTTAATCGACGCCATCCTTCAGGACGCAGCCGAACGGGCGGCACAGCGGGAACTGGCTCGGACTTTGACAAAAACTGCCCCGCAGAAATGCGAAACCCGGCCTCTGGTTCAGGCCGCCTTCTGCATCGATGTGCGCTCGGAAGTGTTTCGCCGTGCGCTAGAGAGCACCGATCCACAGATCCAGACGCTTGGCTTTGCAGGCTTTTTCGGTCTGGGCACGGCGCATCGCCGCTTTGCCTCCGATGTCGAGGAATTGCGGCTTCCGGTTCTCCTCAACCCTGCACTCAAATCCAGCGCTGGCGGACCCAACAGGGCCGAGGATGCCGAGCCGCAGCGGGTCAAGGCGCGGGCGAAGCGGGCCTGGGGCCGGTTCAAGCTGGCCGCCGTCTCTTCCTTCGCTTTCGTCGAGGCCACAGGGCCGATCTATGTCGGCAAATTGCTGAGTGATGCCCTCGGCCTCCCCCACGCTCCAGTTCCAAATGATCCCGCCCCCCAACTCGACCCGGCGCTTGATGTAGCGACCCGGATCAAGGCCGCCGGTGCGGTGCTGCGCGCCATGTCGCTGACCTCGGGCTTTGCACGGCTGGTGCTTCTGACAGGGCACGGCGCCAATACCGTCAACAATCCCCATGCCAGTGGCCTGCATTGCGGTGCCTGCGGCGGCTATTCGGGAGAGGTCAATGCCCGGTTGCTGGCGGTCTTGCTGAATGACCCTGATGTCCGGGCCGGACTGATCGAGACCGGTATCGCGATCCCGCAGGATACACTGTTTCTGGCAGCCCTTCATGATACGACCACCGACCGGGTGATGCTCTATGCGGATGATCATCCCTCCCAAACCCATGAGGCCGATATCGCGCAGGCCAGAACCTGGCTTGCCGATGCCGGCAGGCTTGCAAGAGGCGAGCGTGCCCTTCGCCTACCGCGCGCGCTAGACGAAGCGACCGTCTCGAAACGCAGCCGAGATTGGGCAGAGATCCGGCCAGAATGGGCGTTGGCTGGCTGCAAGGCCTTTATCGCCGCCCCCAGATCGCGTACTGCTGCTAAAAATCTCGAAGGGCGGGCCTTCCTGCATGATTATGATTGGACGCAGGATAACGGATTCAGCACGCTCGAACTGATCCTGACCGCCCCGGTCATCGTTGCGAGCTGGATCAGCCTGCAATATTACGGCTCGACCGTAGCGCCCGAGGCTTTCGGCGGTGGCAACAAGCTTCTGCACAATGTCACCGGCGGTATCGGCGTGGTGGAAGGCAATGGCGGGCTTTTGCGGGCCGGTCTTCCCTGGCAATCGGTCCATGACGGACAGGATTATGCACATGAACCGCTGCGCTTGTCGGTCTGCCTTGAGGCGCCTGTTGAGGCAATCAGCGAGGTCCTGGGACGCCATGACGGAGTGCGCGCCCTGTTCGATAACGGCTGGCTAAACCTCTTCTCCCTCGACGAGCAGGGCCGCATGGCCGGGCGGTACAATGGCGGTCTGCAATGGGTGCCAATGAACGACACGCAGGCCACCGAACACATGCACTAGCTGAAGATCGCCGTTTAATCGGGACTGGTCTTTCTACACTGGATAGCCATCCGGGATGCAATAACCACGCTCTGGAATGAGCATAGTCCGGGTGGTGACCAGATCGAGCATCGGGCCTATACCCATCACATCCGCGTATTTTCTATTTAAGGAATATTTTTAACTCCTATTTCACAGTGAATGTGCTTTCGTCATGGCTGGCAAACGGGGTTGACCGTGGCTGGGGAGATCGACAGCGTGAAGATGGCATCCATATTTCAGAACAAGCCTATAAAAGACGCTGCTATTTTGCTGAGTGTCGGGGCTGCGATATGGACGATTGCCATCCGTTTCGACCTCCATGAACATCTCGACGCCTTCCTGCATCGCAACGAAGCCTTACAGCTCGATGAACTCTTCAATGCCGTCGCTATCACCGGCCTGCTCAGCCTTATCTTCGCGGCCAGACGGATCGGCGAACTGAAAGCCGAGATCCGGTTGAGAAATGCCGCCGAAGACAATATGGACTGGCTGGCCCATCACGACCCCCTGACAGGCCTTCCCAATCGCCGGGCGCTGTCCGATCGGCAGGCGGAGATGGAAGCCGTGCAGGATGGACGCCATTGGGTGATCTATTCCATAGATCTCGACGGGTTCAAGAAGGTCAACGACCTCGTAGGCCACCAGGGCGGCGACCTGCTTTTGCGCGAAGTGGCGCAGCGCTTGACGCATGCCTTGCCCAATGCCGATGTCTACCGGATGGGCGGTGACGAATTCCTGCTGGTCAGCCCTCGCTCGGCGAATATGGATTATCGCCATGCCGGCCAGCATATTGTCAGGCTTCTGTGCAATGCTTACGATATTGGCGGCATGACCAGCGAAATCGGCGCCAGTGTCGGTTTTGCGCTGTTTCCGGAAGACAGCGACGATTTCAAGGATGCCACGCACTGTGCCGATGTGGCGATGTATGTCGCCAAGAAAGCCGGGCAGAACAGCGTCTATGGCTTCGAGCGGATCATGGAAGACCGGGTCATGCGGCGGGCCGAAACCGAAATGGCGCTGAAGCGTGCGATCCGCGACAATCTGATTGTTCCCTACTACCAGCCATTGATTGACCTCAAGTCCGGTGAATTGCGTGGATTCGAGGCTTTGGCGCGGTGGAAGACCGGCCCCAACCACTATGTCCCCCCCAGCGACTTCATCGAATTGGCGGAAACCGCCGGGCTGATCGTTGAGCTGTCGGATAGTCTGTTTCGCCAGGCCTGTCTTGACGCGCTGCAATGGCCCGACACGGTGCGGCTGGCCTTCAACATCTCGCCAACGCAATTCATTGACCGGCAGTTGAGCCTGCGGATCATGTCGATCCTGATGGAGACAGGATTTCCGCCCAGCCGGCTGGAAATCGAGATCACCGAGACAGCGCTGGTGCATGATATCGAACTGGCATCCCAGATCCTGGCCGACCTCCGACAGAGCGGCATCCGCATTGCCTTGGACGATTTTGGCACCGGCTATTCCAGCCTGTCGCAATTGTCGAAATTCACCTTCGACAAGATCAAGATCGACCGGAGTTTCGTCATGAGCTACGACGTCGATAAAAAACAGGAAGACATCATGCGCGCCATTCTTGGCCTTGGGCAGGGCCTTGGCATTGCCACCACTGCCGAGGGCATCGAGGACGAAAATCAGCTGGCCTTTCTGAAAAGCATTGGCTGCGATTTCGGTCAGGGCTTCTTATTCAGCAAGGCGTTACCGGCAGAAGAAGCGCTGTCGTTAACGACGAAGGATGCCACAATAAAACCAGATGCAGCAACTGTGGCGCGCTAAAAATACGCCAACAACCGGAGAACCCATTAAGTGCTGCGATTTTGTCTTTCCTGAACGCCAAAATTCGCTAAGAGCTTATCGTAATATCAATGGACGGATGCAGCCTCCCATGACGCAATTCGACGTGCTCACCATCGGTAACGCTATCGTTGACATCATCTCCCGCTGTGAGGATCAATTCCTGGAAGAAAACGGCATCGTCAAGGGCGCCATGAACCTGATCGATGCGGAACGCGCCACACGGCTTTACAGCCTGATGGGGCCAGCCATCGAGGCCTCCGGCGGCAGTGCGGGCAATACGGCGGCAGGTATTGCTAATTTCGGCGGCAAGGCTGCTTATTTCGGCAAGGTCGCCGAAGACCAGCTCGGGACGATTTTCGCCCATGACATTCGCGCCCAGGGCGTTCATTACCAGACCACGGCCAAGGGCCAGCATCCGCCGACCGCTCGCTGCATGATTTTCGTCACCGAGGACGGCGAACGCTCGATGAACACCTATCTCGGCGCCTGCGTGGAGTTCGGTCCTGAAGATGTCGAGCCGGAGGTGGTGAAACAGGCCAAGGTCACCTATTTCGAAGGCTATCTCTGGGACCCGCCACGCGCCAAGCAGGCGATCGTCGATTGCGCCCGTATTGCCCATGAGCATGGGCGGGAAATGTCGATGACTTTGTCCGACAGTTTCTGCGTGCATCGCTACCGCGCCGAATTCCTCGACCTGATGCGCTCAGGCACCGTCGATATCGTGTTTGCCAACCGGCAGGAAGCGCTCGCCCTCTATGAGACAGAGGATTTCGACGCAGTGCTGGACCAGATCGCCAAGGATTGCAAACTGGCCGCCGTGACCATGAGCGAAGAGGGAGCGATGATCATCCGCGGCAGCGAGCGCATCCATGTGCCTGCCACCACCATCGCCGAACTGGTCGACACGACCGGTGCTGGCGATCTGTTCGCCTCCGGTTTTCTTTACGGCTATACGCAGGGGCGGTCTCTGGAAGAATGTGGCAAGCTCGGTTGCCTTGCAGCCGGTCTGGTCATCCAGCAGATGGGACCGAGACCGCTGGCCTCGCTGCAAGAGGCAGCCGCCGAAGCAGGGCTTATTTAAAACTCCCGGTTATGGGAAGCCTTCTGTAATTTGGAGGCTTCCCCTTATTTGAAGGCCTCTCTTACTTGAAGGCTTCTCCGGGATAGGCGCCCCAGATTTCCCCCTGGGCGACCCATCCTTTGGTGCCGTCCACTTCGGCGCGGCACCAATTGCCATTGCATTCCAGCAGCTTGATCAGCACGCCGGGTTGAAGCTTGGCGACCACGCCTGCTCCGGCCTGCCCATCGCGGCGCATGTTCACATAGATATCGTCGCCCTTGCCCTTCATCCACGGCGCTGCAAGCGCACTGCGTTCGCCGGACAGCAATGTCTGGTTCACCCAGCCCTCAGTGCCATCAGCGTCGCGAATGCGCCGCCAATTGTCATACTCCTGAATGATTTCCACCGGCAAACCTGAACGGGTATACATCCAGGATGTCGCATAATCCGTACTGGGACCGATGCGCAGATTGACCCGTGCCGATTTCAACGTCACGAAGCGCGGCAGCGGCAGGCCGCTCATGCCCTTGGTTGGACCTTGCGCGACGGCGGCGCCTGCCCATATGACACAGAGAGCGGCGATGAAAGGAATGAGACAGGAGCGTTTGAACCCGTTGGGCATGGCATTTCCGTTGGTCGATAGATCGAACGAAACCCGAAGCCCCCGCCAGCGGTTCCGTCGCCTGTATGTGATCCTTGACGGCGAAGATGTATTTGTCTTCCCGGACAGGTTTGATAGAAATGAACCTGACTGCGCAATATTTCTTTCGACCCTGTGGCTCGAAAATAATAATGCGGAGCTGGCGAAACCTCTTGAAACATCCGTCCCGCGCCAGCGACGCGCGACGACTGGCCGGAATCATCGCCTGTGTTGGTTAAGGACCTGTTTACAAAGCATCGAAAGTCTTCATGACCCAGCGGAAAAAGACCAAGGTTTACATCACACGCAAACTGCCGGACGCAGTGGAAACCCGCATGCGGGAATTGTTCGAGGCAGAGTTGAACATTGACGACACACCACGCAGCCGGGACGCACTGATGGATGCGGTGAAAACCTGTGATGTTCTGGTGCCGACCGTGACCGACCGAATCGATGCCGGATTGATCGAGGCGGCTGGCCCGCAACTGAAGCTGATTGCCAGCTTTTCCAACGGCACCGACCATATCGATGTCGATGCAGCGGCCCGCAAGGGCATTACCGTGACCAATACGCCGAATGTGCTGAGCGAAGATACTGCCGATATGACCATGGCGCTGATTCTCGCCGGACCACGGCGCCTGGCGGAAGGCTCGCGCATTCTAACCGACCAGCCCGGCGAATGGGCCGGATGGTCTCCGACCTGGATGCTCGGACGGCGGATCTGGGGCAAGCGAATCGGCATTGTCGGCATGGGCCGGATCGGCACCGCAGTCGCGCGGCGCGCCAAGGCTTTCGGCCTCGCCATCCACTATCACAACCGCAAACGGGTCAGCCCGCAGACGGAAGATGAGCTGGAGGCAACCTATTGGGACAGTCTTGACCAGATGCTGGCGCGGGTCGATATCGTCTCGGTCAATTGTCCCTCAACACCGGCCACCTATCATCTTCTGTCGGCACGGCGCTTGGCGCTGATGCAGCCGACCAGCTATATCGTCAACACCGCCCGGGGCGGCATTATCGATGAGAGCGCCCTCATTCAATGCATCCGCGAGGGCAAGATCGCGGGCGCGGGCCTGGATGTGTTCGAGAATGAACCGGCGGTCAATCCGAAGCTGTTGAAGCTGGCGGAAGACGGCAAGGTCGTATTGCTGCCGCATATGGGATCAGCAACGATTGAAGGCCGGATCGATATGGGTGACAAGGTAATCATCAATATTCGCACCTATTTCGATGGCCACAGACCGCCAAACCGGGTTTTGCCGGGGCGCGACTGATCACAGATGCTTTCATAAAAGGCTTGAGATAGTCGAAACCGAAATACGAACAGCCATGTTCAATGGCTGTTCGTATCAATCAGACGAGTGGCTTTTCCATCAGCACGAACGTTGCCCGGTCATAACCGGGATGGCTTTTTTCGCCGACAACATGGAAACCCCATTTTTCGAAACGCCTGTGATTATTGTCAAGCTCAATACGCGTTTCCAACTGCAAGTGCCTGACACCACAGGCATGAGCAACACCTTCTGCCGCTTTCAGCATGGCGCGGCCAATCCCTTGTCCCTGAAGGCCTGGAAGAACGGCGACCTTGCCGACATAGAGCCGATCCGCCTCGCTCTGGCGGCAGAATAGACAGCCGACCAACTTGCCATCGATCAGGGCGGCATAGCCGATTTCCTCATGCGCCTTGGCTTTCAGGGCTTCCGGCGTCAGCTTCAACGCCGAAGACGGCGGATCGATCAGCGGGTGCATGTAGTCGAAAGCTTCCAGCACCAGCGCCAGAAGATCATCCCAATTTTCAAAATGCTCGTCGATCTGAATGATCTCGACCATGGTCAGCCTTTCCTGTTCCTGTCATCGCTCTGGTCTGTTTTGTCATGGCGTGGACTTGTTGCTGTCACGACGCCGGTATCGCACCGTGTCGAACCGGGCGGACAGGGCATCATACATTAGCAGACGCCCTACTAACGGTTCCCCAATGCCGGTCATAAGTTTGATCGCTTCCATCGCCATCAAGGTGCCGATCACCCCGGTCAGCGCACCGATAATGCCGGTCTCGGCGCAGGTGGGAATGAGACCCGCAGGTGGCTTTTCCGGAAAAAGATCGCGGTAGCCAGGATAGAGCACCCCATCCGGCCCGGTCTCATAGGGTTTCAGCACTGTCAGCGAGCCTTCAAAGCGCCCGACAGCTCCCGTCACCAATGGGCGGCAATGTTGTTGTCCGGCATCGGCGGCGGCATAGCGGCTGTCGAAATTGTCCGAACCGTCGATCAGCAGATCAAACCCGGGCAGATGTATTGCCGCGAAATCCGCATCGAAGCGCTGCTCGAACTGTATCACGCGCACATGGGGGTTGAGCCTGGCAATGGCCCTTGCGGCGCTTTCCGTCTTCAGGTCGTTCAGCGTGCCGCTATCATGGATCACCTGCCGTTGCAGATTGGAGAGCGAGACGTGATCGTCATCGGCGATGCCCAGCGTGCCGATACCGGCTGCCGCCAGATATTGCAGCACGGGCGCGCCAAGCCCGCCTGCGCCAATCACCAGCACGCGGGCGGCTTTCAGCTTCTGCTGGCCTGCCCCGCCGATTTCCGGCAACAGGATGTGGCGTTGATAACGCTGGATTTCTTCGGGTGAAAGCGGCTCCATGGCCTGTTGTCGCATGTCTTTGGCTTTCCGAATAGTCACAATGAAAGATGACCGTCATCCACGGTCACGAATTGTGCCCGATCACCCAGACTTGCAAACATCTGCCCATCGGTGCCGGTCATGAAGGCCTGGCCGCCGAGCACGTCGATCCGGTCGAACAGGGCAGCACGGCGGCCCTCGTCGAGATGGGCGGCAATTTCATCCAAAAGCAGGATCGGCGCAAAGCCGGTCATGGTCGCCACCAGTTCGGCATGGGCAAGGATCAGGCCGATCAGCAGAGCCTTTTGCTCGCCGGTCGAGCAACGCTCGGCTTCCATGTCTTTTTCCCGGTGACGCACCAGAAGATCGCTGCGATGTGGTCCCTCCAGCGTGCGGCCTGCCGCTGCATCCCTACCCCTGGAACCGGCCAGACGATCGCGATAGCTGTCTTCAAGATCGATAGCCGCCGTGCCTTGATGGTCATCCATGAAGCCCGACAGCATCAGTTCTGCTCCCGGAAAAGTTTCAGGCTCCCGTCGCTGCTCGATAAGGGCGGCCAGCAAGCGCATCATTTCCTGACGGGCGAGCGCCATGGCAATGCCGAGTGCTGCCATCTGCTGCTCGATCCCGGCAAGCCAACTGGCATCGAAGCGGCCTTCAGAGAGCAGTTTGTTGCGGCTGCGCATGGCACGCTCGAAATCGCTGGCGCGACGACCATGCTGCGGGTCGATCGACAGGACCAGCCGATCCAGAAACCGGCGCCGCTCGGACGAGGAGCCGGTAAAGAGACCGTCCATGGCTGGCGTCAGCCAGAGGACTCGCAGATGATCGGTCAATTCATCGACGGAGCGCACCGTGGCTCCATTGATGCGCAGACGCCGCACCGCCGTCTCGTCCAGAACCTCCGAGCCGGTGCCTAGTTCCACGTCGCCGGCCATGCCCTCCAGGCTGGCAAAAATCGAAAATCCACCTGCCGCACCAGCCCGCGCCACATCCGATAGGACCGCCCGGCGCAACCCGCGCCCTGGCGAGAGAAATGAAACCGCTTCCATCAAATTGGTCTTGCCGGAGCCGTTATTGCCGGTCAGCACCACATGCCGACTATCGAGCCGCAAGGAGGCAGAACCGTAATTGCGGAAATCTGTCAGCTGCAGCCGGTTGATGAAGGTTTTTTCAGCCATGCATTCCCATATCAAACCGTCTCACGGGACAAAGCTGTAGCGTCATATGTAAGACACGAAAGAAGCTGTATCATTTTATTTTCTGCATCAAGCCCAAAGCAATTCCGTTTCAGGCAATTATGCAGTAGCTCGTCCTGACGAAGACAATGGCAGCAGCACACCGGCCAAGTAGCAACCGGAAGGAGCACACCATGGCTAACGCAAAAGAGCCCGATCCAGAAGACCGCCTGATCCGGCTTGAAGAAACGGTTGCCTATCAGGCCAAGACCATCGAAGAGCTTTCGGATCAGTTGACCGAGCAGTGGAAGGTGGTGGAGCAGACCCGCGCCAAGCTTGATCGGCTGACGGAACGGTTTCTCAGTCTCGAAGAACAATCAGCCGACAGTGTGCCGATCACCAAGCCACCGCATTATTGACCATGGAAAAGGCCGATGCGAAACGCACCGGCCTTTTTTCATCAACCCTCGAAGAACTCTTTCATCCGGGCGAAAAATCCAGTCGATTCCGGATTGTTCTCCTTGGAGGAAATCTGGTCGAATTCCTGCAGCAGCTCGCGTTGACGCTTGGTGAGCTTCTGCGGCGTCTCGATCTGGATCTGGATGTAGAGATCCCCCATCTGCGCCGAGCGCAGCACCGGCATGCCCTTGCCCTTCAAACGGAACTGCTTGCCGGGCTGGGTACCATCAGGCACGGTGACCCGCGACTTGGTTCCGTCCAGCGTGGTCACATCGAACGTGCCGCCCAGTGCGGCTGTTGTCATCGAGATCGGCACAGAGCAGTAGAGATCGGCACCTTCGCGCTGGAAGAACTGGTGCGGCTTGACCGACAGGAAGATATAGAGATCGCCTGAAGGCCCGCCTCGCAGGCCCGCTTCGCCCTCGCCCTGAAGACGAATGCGCGTTCCATCTTCAATACCGGACGGAATGGAAACGGACAGCTGACGCTCTTCCGTAACGCGGCCCTGGCCGTGGCACTTGCCGCAGGGATCGCTGATCGTCTGGCCCCGGCCCTGGCAGGTCGGGCAGGTCCGCTCGATGGAAAAGAAGCCCTGAGCAGCCCGCACCCGGCCAGACCCCTGGCAAGTGGCGCAGGTGGTCGGCTTGGTGCCGGGCTTGGCGCCCGAACCGGAACAGACTTCGCAGGTAATCGAGGTCGGAACCCGGATCTGCGCCGTCTTGCCGGTAAAGGCTTCCTCCAGCGAAATTTCCATATTGTAGCGCAGGTCGGCACCACGTTCACGGCCGCCGCTGGAGCGTCCACGCGCACCGCCGCCACGACCGCCGCCCATCATCTCGCCAAAGATGTCCTCGAAAATATCCGAGAAGCCGCCGCCGGCAAAACCACCACCGCCACCAGCACCGCCCATGCCACCCTGCTCAAAGGCAGCGTGTCCGAAACGGTCATAGGCGGCCCGTTTTTGCGGGTCCTTCAGCGTTTCATAGGCCTCGTTGATTTCCTTGAACTTCCGCTCGGATTCCGCATCACCCGGATTTTTGTCCGGGTGAAACTTCATCGCCAGCTTGCGGAAGGCGCTTTTCAGCTCTTTTTCATCTGCGGTTTTGGAGACACCGAGGGTCTCGTAGAAATCTGCTTTTGCCATCGTCCTACAAAGCTCTCAAAGCTTTTTCCACACCCGCGTGGTTGCTTGTCTTCTGTCCCACCTGCGCATCGCAGGCAGACATGTCCCTGTTAAAATCTGCCGCCGCCTGGCGGGCATCATCCATCAGCATTTTTCGCGCCGCGCCCTTTTGCGTGACCGCCTCCGACAGCGACATGCCGGCAAAGCCCAGGGAGTGGGCCGCCAGATCGCAGGAAGAGACCTGCCCACCGGACTTCTTGCGCTTCAAGGCATCCTCGATCAGCGGACCGAGACCACCAACGGTTCGCCGCAGCAGCGCCGTATCCCGCTTGGCAATCGCCTGGAGGATAGACGCTTCGGCAGCACTGACTTTCTGGTGAACATCGGCCCCCGCTGCCGCATGCGCGGCGAGGCACCCTGCCAAAGCAAACGCGGCTGGCCCGAAGGCCAGCCATCTCACAAAGGTATGACGCCGCGAATTCCGCATCAAGCAGACTTCTTCGTGTTGTCGTCCTTCACTTCTTCATAATCGGCATCGACGATGCCATCATCATGGTGACCACTTGGCCCACCCTCGGCACCGCCTTCGGCCTGCTGGGACTCGTAGATCGCCTGACCAAGCTTCATGGACACTTCCATCAAGGTCTGGGTCTTGGCCTGAATGTCCTCGGCGTTCGGCTCCGAGGTTTCAACCGACGCCTTCAGGGCTGCAATCGCATCCTCGATCGCCTTGCGGTCCTCTGCCGATACCTTGTCACCGTAATCCTTCACCGACTTCTCGGTGGAGTGAACAAGGCTTTCAGCTTGGTTCTTGGCTTCAACCACAGCGCGACGGTTCTTGTCGGCTTCAGCATTGGCTTCAGCGTCCTTGACCATCTTCTCGATGTCAGCATCCGACAGACCACCGGAGGCCTGAATGCGGATCTGCTGTTCCTTGCCGGTGCCCTTGTCCTTGGCCGAGACCTGCACAATACCGTTGGCGTCGATATCGAAGGTCACTTCGATCTGTGGAACGCCGCGTGGTGATGGTGGCAGACCAACGAGGTCGAACTGGCCGAGCAGCTTGTTGTCCTGCGCCATTTCGCGCTCACCCTGAGACACGCGGATGGTCACGGCCTGCTGATTGTCGTCAGCGGTCGAGAACACCTGGCTCTTCTTGGTCGGGATCGTCGTGTTACGGTCGATCAGACGGGTGAAGACACCGCCGAGGGTTTCAATGCCGAGCGACAGCGGGGTAACGTCGAGCAGCAGAACGTCCTTGACGTCGCCCTGCAGAACGCCAGCCTGAATGGCAGCACCCATGGCAACCACTTCGTCCGGGTTCACACCCTTGTGTGGCTCCTTGCCGAACAGCTGCTTCACAACTTCCTGCACCTTTGGCATGCGGCTCATGCCGCCAACCAGAACAACTTCATCAATGTCAGCGGCGGTGACGCCAGCATCCTTGAGGGCTGCCTTGCACGGTGCAACAGTGCGCTGAACCAGATCGTCCACCAGGTTTTCGAACTTGGCGCGGGTCAGCTTCATGGTCAAATGCTTTGGACCAGAAGCGTCAGCGGTGATGAACGGCAGGTTGATTTCGGTCTGCTGCGACGAAGACAGTTCGATCTTGGCCTTTTCAGCGGCTTCCTTCAGACGCTGCAAAGCGAGCTTGTCGTTCTTCAGCTCAATGCCCTGTTCCTTCTTGAACTCGGCAGCCAAATATTCGACCAAACGCATGTCGAAGTCTTCACCACCGAGGAAGGTGTCGCCGTTGGTGGACTTCACTTCAAACACGCCATCGCCGATTTCCAGAACGGAAATATCGAAGGTACCACCGCCCAAGTCGTAAACGGCAATGGTCTTGCCTTCGGTCTTATCGAGACCGTAAGCCAGAGCCGCAGCGGTTGGCTCGTTGATGATGCGCAGAACTTCGAGACCAGCGATGCGGCCTGCATCCTTGGTGGCCTGACGCTGGGCGTCATTGAAGTAAGCGGGAACGGTGATAACAGCCTTTTCGACCTTTTCGCCGAGGTAAGCTTCTGCCGTTTCCTTCATCTTCTGCAAGATCATCGCAGAGATCTGGGCTGGCGAGTAACCTTTGCCCTGAGCTTCGACCCAGGCATCACCATTGTCGCCCTTGACGATCGGGAAAGGCACGAGGCCCTTGTCCTTTTCAACGGTCGGATCTTCGTAGCGGCGGCCAATCAGGCGCTTGACAGCGAAGAGTGTGTTGGTGGGGTTTGTCACCGCCTGGCGCTTGGCCGGCTGGCCGACAAGGCGCTCACCATCGTCCGAAAAGGCCACCATGGACGGCGTAGTGCGCGCGCCCTCTGAATTTTCAATGACCTTCGCATCCTTGCCGTCCATGACAGAAACGCAGGAATTGGTCGTTCCAAGGTCGATACCGATTACTTTTGCCATTTTATTCTCTCCTTGAAGCAGGCTGTCCGAACCCCGACAGGCATTCCAGTGACAGCCCCTCGACGTGGATTGTGGTCTACGGGATTGCGCAGCGACGCTGCCTTATGCGGGCTATATAAGAACCGAAATTTGCGACTGCAAGACACCAAATTCACCCTACAGCGCCGTGCGCCCAATATGGCGCACAAAGGTTCGCTGTAGCACTTTATATCTGTTGCATAATTTCCCCTTAAATCCACGCCGATTTAAGGAATTATGCAGCAGCCAGCACGTTTACGCATTTCCCGCAAAACAAGGTATTGCGGATAGTCCCAAGGTGAAGGCGCCATACAATCTGGACCAAATCCCGCCAGATGTGACAGACTTTGCTTGCCTGAGGCATGCGGGACGTGAAAGACGCGACATCGTATACGAAATCAAGCCATTACCGCCCCATGATCACGTCCAGCAACGTGGTTTTTCCATCGCCACGGGTCTGCGCGTGGGGCTGTTGTCCTTCACCCACGTCAGCCGGAGGCGCATAGCCACCATCGGCACCGTAAGGATTGCTGTCGGGATCTTCACCCGGATAGCCATCCTCAGGCATCGGATCGTTGCGGCGCAAAGCCCCCGGCGGCACCCGGCCCTCCAGAACGGCGCCATCGCGTGGATTGACCGGCGGACGCGGCTGTAATGGGGCCTGGCCCGGGATTTGTCCCGTATTCTGGTTTGGTATCTGGCGTGCCTGAGGTGGATAGGCCTGGTTGGCATCGCCAGGCTGAGTGCCGGAAGCATTGCCGGACAGCGGACCCGGGGTGTTAACAGGCGCTGGTGGTGCCGGCGGATAGCTGTTTTCCTGATCGGCGGGGGCAGGCGTGGACGGCGTGCCGGACAGGACCTGCTGGATCATCGTCGTCAGCGACGGGCTTTCCTCGGTCTGTGGCGTCGGATCGCCAAACAACGGCACCGGTGTCAGGCCTTTATGGGCAACCGTCATGAAATCCTTCCAGGTCTTGGCAGGAAGACCGCCGCCGGTCACCTTCTTCATCGGCGCCCCGTCGTCATTGCCGAACCAGACGCCGGTGGTGAGATTGCTGGTAAAGCCGACAAACAAAGCATCGCGGAATGATTGCGTCGTCCCGGTCTTGCCAGCCGCCTGCCAATTCTTGAGCTTGGCCGCCTTGCCGGTGCCCTCGGTCATCACAGATTCCATCATCCGGGTCATCTGCCCGACAACCTGCTGATTGAGCACCCGTGGCGGCTCGCCGTAATCGGCTGTGTAAAGCACCTTGCCATCGGCATCGGCAATCTGGCTGATCACATGCGGGGTTGCCTTGTATCCGCCATTCATGAAGGGCGCATAGGCTGCCGTCAGTTCCAGCAGCGACACTTCCGACGTGCCAAGCGCAATCGACGCATTGCTTTGCAGATCCGATTCGACGCCGAGCCGGTGGGCAAGCTTGATGACCTGATCCGGGCCGACTTCCATCACCAGTTGGGCGGCCACAGTGTTCAGCGAATGGGCGAATGCGTAGGAAAGCGTCACCGGTCCGTTGTATTTCTGCTCGTAGTTTTCTGGCGTCCAATTACCGATCTTCACCGGACCGTCATTGCGCACAGTGCTGGGTGTATCGCCGATTTCCATGGCGGCGGCATAAACGAAAGGCTTGAAAGCCGAACCCGGCTGCCGTTTGGCGGTTACGGCCCGGTTGAACTGACTGGTCGCATAATCCCGACCACCGACCAAAGCGCGCACCGCGCCATTGCCATCAATGGCGACAAGAGCCGCTTGCGAGGCATTGGATTTCTTGCCGTCCTTGTCCAGCGTGGCGGCAATTGCTGCCTGCGCCGCATCCTCCAGCGTCGGATCGATGGTCGTGGTCACGACAATGTCCTGCTTGACCTCGCCGATCAGCCCTTTCAACTGGCCCGCCACCATATCGGCCACATATTGGCCTGCACCATCGGCCTGCCGCTTGGCGTGGTCCGGGGACTGTTTCATGGCGCGGTCAAAGTCGCTGTCCGTGATGTAGCCCTGTTCGCGCATGGCGCCCAGCACGATCTTGGCCCGATCCTGGGCTGGCTTTGGATCATTGACCGGCGACAACCGCGATGGCGCCTGAACCAGGCCGGCCAAAAGTGCCGCTTCACCCAGATTGACGTCACGCGCAGAGGTATTGAAATAGCGACGCGATGCCGCTTCGACGCCATAAGCATTGTCGCCAAAATAGACCCGGTTCAGATACATGGCCAGGATCTGATCCTTGGTATATTTTTGCTCCAGCCACAGTGACAGCAGCACTTCCTGCACTTTGCGCTCAAAGGTCTTCTTGGGCGACAGAAACAGGTTTCGGGCCAATTGCTGCGTGATGGTCGATCCGCCTTGGGCCTTATGGCCCAGCAGAATATTGGTGACGAAGGCGCGGCCAACCCCGATGAAATCGACACCGAAATGGTGGTAAAACCGTTTGTCCTCAATCGCCACGATTGCTTCCGGCAGATAGGGCGACATTTCATCGATGGACAAGGCTTCGCCACCGGTGACACCGCGATTGGCGATCAATGCGCCATCGACAGAGACAATCTTGATATTCGGCGCGCGAGCCGGCACGGTCCAGGAACTGGCGCTCGGCATCTGGGCGGCAAAATAAATGACCAGGCCAACGACGCCGATCGTTCCCCATATGCCCAGCACCACGCACCAGTAGAACAGCCTGCGGATACCACCCAAGAGGCCGCCGGACCGGACTTTCTCCCGCTTCGGGCGCGGATCGGCAACCTCTTTCGACCGTTTGGAACTGGTGGCCGGCATTTTTTTCCCAGCCGAAGCCGAGCGTCCGCCGAGCACGCGATCATTGCTGTCGAGCCTGATCTCGTCACCATCCTCATTCTCAGCGTCGCCAAGCCTGGGCTCAATGCGGTTTCGTGACTTTTTCATGCCTGCCATGGCGCGCGGGCCGTTCTCCGGAAGGGTAATCGTAAGGGCTGCTTCAATCCTCTGCTTATAATGTCTTGGGCATGGATGGAAGACTGATGGGATAGGCAATGTCTGTCCGTTGATTCCATCCCATTGCGGTCTTTTCGAGAACCGAATGGAACCAAAGCGGCATGGAACCGTTATTTTCCCGAAAACACAACAGGGAGTTACCCATGGCTGATACGACGCGTATGCAAGCTGAAATGCGTGAGCTTCAGGCTCAGATCGCGCAATTGAAGGACAAGTTGGCTGAACAGGGTCATTCTGTGGCCGATCAGGTTCGCGGCACCACATCCCACGCGCTGAGCAACGCTGCCCGCAGTGCGCAGGACGTGGCACGCTACGCCAAGGATGAGGCAACATCGGTTGCCGGTATCGTGCGCGAGCATCCGACCGCAACATCCACTGCTTTGCTTGGCATTGCCCTGGTGGGTGCGTTCATTGGTTATCTGGTGGCAAGCCAGTCCACCCCAGAGCCTCGCCGTCGCTGGTATTAAGGCACAGGTCTGAAACTGCCACGCAGTTTCGGATGATAGGCATTCGTCGTTTTATGGCGAGGAGGAAAGGCGGCGCAGGATGCGCCGCCTTTTTTGTATTCGGTCACTGTGACCAATGACCCTTCATCTTACTGGCAGACATCAACCCACTCAGCCCCGGTGAGATCGGCTATGCGTTGCGGCGCGATCTTGACGGCGGAATTGGTGGCACCGGCAGCCGGGACGACAATGTCGAAACGCTGCAAAGACATATCGCAAAACACCGGAAGCGGCGTCGCCAGCCCGAAAGGACAAACGCCACCCACCGGATGGCCGGTCAGCGCCACGACCTCCTCCGCTCCCAGCATACGGGGCTTGCCCCCGAACCGCTCCTTGAACTTCTTGTTGTCCAGCCGCCGTTCGCCTGCGGCAACCACCAGCATTGTGACGTCACCAACCCGCAAACAGAGGGTCTTGGCGATCTGATCCGGCTCAACACCATGCGCCAAGGCAGCCAAAGGCACGGTGGCCGAGCTTTGCTCGGTTTCAATCACGGTTATATCCGGCGCATGGGCCGAAAAGAAATCTTGGACGGATGTAAGGCTCATAGTCTTTTCATAAAAGGATGAGCGCAGACCTGCAAGAGCTTACAAACATCGGATGATCTAACAGACATCGGGATGATCTTGTAGACATCGGTATGACCAAGAAAATAACTGGCAAGAAAATCAACTCGAGCCCTTGAAAAGCCGCAATGAGATGCCATTTACAATGAAGACGTGAAGGACGGGGCATTGCTGCCGAGGTCGCTGACGATGCTTAATACAAGTTTAGGCATTTGGCGCGATACTCATTCAAAGGCGGCAAACAGGGTGAGAACCCGGTCCTCCTTCAGGTTGAAGCCTCGCGCTTCGTTGACCACGGATGTACTGGCAACGATAAGAGCGAGTTTTGGAAAGGTCGGGTTTACTCCCCGGCCTTTTTGCTTTTTAGAGCATCGGACCGAAAAGTGGGAACCGGTTTTCGGATAAATCCGATGCGTAAACAAAAACTTAGAGCATCGTGCTGGTTCCGATTTTCTGTACGATGCTCTAGGCCCCTTATCCTTCCCCCCGCTACGATAGGCGATCCAAATGAAAACGCCCGGAGTTCGTCCGGGCGTTGCCGTAATTGCGTGTTTGATGTCAGTGCGCCAGCGCGTCCAGAATGCGGATCCAGGAGCGGATACCCTTATGGAAGGACGCCAGCTCATACTTTTCATTGGGTGAGTGAATGCGGTCATCCACCAGGCCAAATCCAACCAGCAGCGAATCCATGCCGAGAATGGTCTGGAAATCCCCGACAATCGGGATAGAGCCGCCCATGCCGATCACTTCGGCGGGCTTTGGCCATTCATCCGACAGAGCGGATTTAGCCTTGGTCAGGAAGGCCGAATCATACGGAAGCTGAATGGCCGGTGATGCCCCATGCTCTTGAAATTCAACCGAGCAATCGCCGGGAATGCGCGCCGTGACAAAAGCCCGGAAGTTTTCGCGAATCTTCGCCGGGTCTTGCTCACCGACCAGACGGAAAGAAACCTTCGCCGACGCTTTCGAGGCGATCACAGTCTTGAAGCCTTCGCCGGTATAGCCGCCGGTAATGCCGTTGACTTCGGCGGTCGGACGCGCCCAGGTCAATTCCAGCACGCTGCGGCCTTTTTCGCCTGAGGGGATCGACAGGCCGACATCATTGAGAAACGTGTCGGCGGTGCGGCCCAGCTTTTCCCAGGAGGCCTTGATATTGGCCGGCGTTTCCTCAACACCCTCGTAGAAACCATCAATGGTGACCCGGCCCGTCTCGTCATGCAGGTCGGCCAGCACCTTGGCGAGAATGTGGATCGGATTGGCCGCAGCTCCGCCGAACAGGCCGGAATGCAGATCGCGATCCGCCGCCGTCACGGTCACTTCCTCGCCGACCAGGCCGCGCAGGGCCGCTGCAATCGCCGGGGTCTCGCGGTCCCACATCCCGGTGTCGCAGACCAGGGCGAAATCGCATTTCAGCTCACCCGCATTGGCCGCAAGAAATGGCTTTAGCGAAGGCGAGCCGGATTCTTCCTCGCCCTCGAACAGAATGGTGATCTTGATAGGCAAGCCGCCATGCACGGCCTTATAGGCCCGGCAGGCCTCGACAAAGGTCATCAATTGGCCCTTGTCATCAGAGGTGCCGCGGCCGGTGATCACCTTACGGCCCGGCTCGATTTCCTTGATGGCAGGCTCGAACGGATCGTTTTCCCAAAGATTGAGCGGATCGACCGGCTGCACATCGTAATGGCCGTAAAACAGCACATGTGGCGCGTCCGCGCGGTCAGCATCGTGATGGCCAACGACCATCGGGTGACCGGGCGTGTCGCGCACGGAGGCAGTAAAGCCAAGGTCCGTCAGCTCATTCGCCAGCCATTCCGCTGCCTTGCGGCAATCGGCCTTATAGGCCGGGTCGGTGGAAATCGAGGCAATACGCACAAGGTCGAAAAGCCGATCAAGGCTCTGCGGCAGCGCCTTGTCGGCCTCGGCGAGAATGGGGGCTAGATCGGTCATGGGCATGTCCTGGACTGTTCAAATCAGCGGGGACGATAGACCATGAGCCCGACAGTTTCGAGACAAGCAGCCTCAAATATTTGGGCCATTTTCGCTACTGCGGGCATTTTCCAGTGCCTGGCGGATGAATTCCAGCATCAATTCCTTCTCGAACCGTCGAAAACCATGAAAAAGCGCCTCATCGGCCTCGCAGGCAGCGGAAATCGCCTGATCCCGCAACCCCTCGCCCTTGGCGGTCAGGAAAACCAGTTGGGCGCGCCTATCTGTCGGATGCGGCTTTCGTTCGATCAATCCGTCGCGCTCCATGCGAGACAGGGTATTGGCCATGGTCGCCTGTTCCACGGCCACCCGCTCCAGCAATTGCTTCTGGGTCAGGCCTTGCTCTTCCCAAAGCTCCAGCAGGATTGGGAACTGACCGGCGGAAAAGCCGAGCCCCTCGGCCCGAACCTGCAAGGCACGGGCAAATTCCTTGGCGAGCTGGCTCACGAGATAGGTTGGCGATTGCCGACGATCAAACAGCATAGCGGCGATGATAGGCCGGTTTCAAAGCCGAGGCAATGTGGCCACCTTTATAGCAGAAATGCCAGGCACAAACAAAAAAGTCGTCACGGCTGGAGGCGGCGCCGTGACGACTTTTCGTAACAGGGGACAAAGGCCCGGAGAGGGGGGATAAGGCCTTTGTCCTGAAGTCTGAAGCGGCGGGGGACGAGCCGACTTTCAGACCGCGGTGCTTATTGTGCGCCGCTGACTAGTAAATGCGCGGCCAAATGTGTTTTTTCAAGGGAAGGAATGATTACAAAGCGGTAAGCTTTTCGTGATGACACAGAAAATTCGTCACTTCACTCTGTAAACGGTTTTGGCGTGATGTGGCATGGACCTTTTTGAGCCGCCGCGCTATCCCTTGGCGCATGAAAAAAGGCGATCATCTCTTTCTTGTCGACGGCTCCGGCTTCATCTTCCGGGCCTTCCATGCGCTTCCGGCACTGACCCGCAAATCGGACGGGCTGCCGGTCGGCGCGGTCTCGGGCTTCTGCAATATGATGTGGAAGCTGCTGACCGAGGCGCGTGACACGTCAGTCGGCGTCACGCCCACCCATCTGGCGGTGATTTTCGACTATTCGTCAAAAACCTTCCGCAAGGATCTCTATCCAGAATACAAGGCCAATCGCTCCGCCCCGCCGGAAGATCTGGTGCCGCAATTCGGGCTGATCCGCCAGGCAACGCGGGCCTTCAACCTGCCTTGCATCGAGACCGAGGGTTTCGAGGCCGACGACATTATCGCCACCTATGCCCGGGCTGCCGAAGCCATCGGCGCGGATGTCACCATCGTCTCCTCCGACAAGGACCTGATGCAGCTGGTGACCGCCAATGTCCATATGTATGACAGTATGAAGGACAAGCAGATCGGCATTCCCGATGTCATCGAGAAATGGGGCGTGCCGCCGGAAAAGATGATTGACCTGCAATCGCTGACCGGCGACAGCACCGATAACATTCCCGGCATTCCCGGCATCGGCCCGAAGACGGCGGCGCAGCTGCTTGAGGAATATGGCGACCTGGAAACGCTGATGGCGCGGGCCTCCGAGATCAAGCAGAACAAGCGACGCGAAAACATTCTGGCAGGGGTCGAACTGGTCAAGCTGTCGCGGCAATTGGTGACGTTGCGCACCGACGTGCCGCTGGACATGCCGCTGGACGCGCTGATGCTGGAAAAGCAGGATGGGCCAAAGCTGGTGGCCTTCCTGAAAGCCATGGAATTCACCTCGCTGACACGGCGCGTCGCCGACAATTGCGAGTGTGATGCTGGCGCCATTGAGCCCGCCACGATTTCGGTGGAATGGGGTGCTGCGGCCCGTGGCCCGGATCTCGACGCCGGTGAGGCTGCACAGCTGCCAGCCTCCAGCCAAGAAGCCGGACCCTCAGCACAATCCGCCAAGGCCGAGGGCGCGACGCCTGCCGATCTTGCCGCTGCCCGGCAATCAGCCTTTGGTGGCCAGCCCATCGACCGGTCCACTTATGTGACCATTCGCGATCTTTCCACCCTGGAAGGCTGGATCGCCTCAGCGCGGGAGGCCGGTGTTGTCGCCTTCGATACCGAAACCACCTCGCTTGATCCAATGCAGGCCGATCTGGTCGGTGTGTCGCTCGCGCTTCAGGACAATGCGGCGTCGCCGGGCGCAGCAACCATTCGCGCCGCCTATGTGCCGCTTGGCCACAAGACCGGGCGAGACGACCTGTTCAGCGATGGCCTGAAACTGGCGGAAAACCAGATCCCGATGGATGCGGCACTCGCCGCCTTGAAGGGCCTGCTGGAAGATCCATCGGTTTTGAAAATAGCGCAGAACCTGAAATACGATTACCTTGTCATGAAGCGGCACGGCATTGTTATCAGAGGCTTCGACGATACCATGCTGCTGTCCTATGTGCTGGAAGCTGGCGTCGGCGCCCATGGCATGGACAGCCTGTCGGAACGCTGGCTCGGACATACGCCCATCCCCTATAAGGAGGTGGCAGGCTCCGGCAAATCGCTTGTCACCTTCGATCTCGTCGATATCGACAAGGCGACCGCCTATGCCGCAGAAGACGCCGATGTCACGCTGCGTCTCTGGCTGGTGCTGAAGCCACGGCTTGCCGCCGTAGGTCTAGCGCGCGTCTATGAGCGGCTGGAACGGCCCCTGGTGCCGGTTCTGGCCGAGATGGAAGAGCGCGGCATTACCATTGACCGGCAGATCCTCTCGAGGCTGTCTGGCGAGTTGGCGCAGAAGGCCGCCGCCTTCGAGGACGAAATTTACGAACTCGCTGGCGAGCGCTTCAATGTCGGTTCGCCCAAACAGCTGGGCGATATCCTGTTTGGCAGAATGAACCTTCCCGGCGGCTCGAAAACCAAGACTGGCCAATGGTCCACATCTGCGCAGGTGCTGGAAGATCTGGCCGCCCAGGGCGAGCCCCTGCCCCGCAAGATCGTTGACTGGCGCCAGCTGACCAAGCTGAAATCAACCTATACCGACGCCCTGCCCGGCTATGTCCATCCGCAGACCAAGCGGGTCCACACATCCTATTCCATGGCGGCCACGACCACCGGTCGCCTGTCTTCCTCCGAGCCGAACCTGCAAAACATCCCGGTGCGCACGGCCGAAGGCCGCAAGATCCGCACCGCCTTCATTTCCACCCCAGGCCATAAGCTCTTGTCTGCCGACTACAGCCAGATCGAGCTGCGGGTGCTGGCCCATGTGGCTGACATTCCGCAATTGCGCCAGGCCTTTGCCGATGGGGTCGATATTCATGCGATGACGGCCTCTGAAATGTTTGGCGTGCCGGTGGACGGCATGCCGTCTGAGGTGCGCCGCCGCGCCAAGGCAATCAATTTCGGGATTATCTACGGTATTTCCGCCTTCGGGCTTGCCAACCAGCTCAGCATCGAGCGGTCGGAAGCGGGCGAATACATCAAGAAATATTTCGAGCGCTTCCCCGGCATCAAGGACTATATGGAAAGCACCAAGGCCTTTGTGCGTGAGCACGGTTATGTCGAAACCATCTTTGGACGGCGCGCCCATTACCCGGAGATCAAATCCTCCAACCCGTCGATGCGGGCCTTCAACGAGCGTGCGGCAATCAACGCGCCCATCCAGGGTTCCGCCGCCGATGTCATCC
This sequence comes from Agrobacterium vitis, assembly GCF_013337045.2. Lineage (NCBI taxonomy): Bacteria > Pseudomonadati > Pseudomonadota > Alphaproteobacteria > Hyphomicrobiales > Rhizobiaceae > Gillisella > Gillisella vitis. The sequence goes on along the minus strand of NZ_CP118259.1, from coordinate 3,737,392 downwards.
GCCGCGCCATGGTGCAGGTGGAACCGGCGCTGGCCAAGGCCGGTCTCGGTGACAAAACCCGGATGCTTCTCCAGGTGCATGACGAACTGATCTTCGAGGTCGAGGATGAGGCCATCGATGCTGCCTTGCCGGTGATCGTCTCCACCATGGAAAATGCCGCCATGCCCGCCATCGCCATGCGCGTCCCCCTCAAAGTGGACGCCCGCGCCGCCAACAATTGGGACGAGGCGCATTGACAGGCTTCGCCTGATTGGGTTGACCGGTCGAAGCGTGGGTCTCTAGGCGATCCGTTCCGGTCGGCGATAGCCGGTCGGCTGCTGGTAGAGCCAGCCGATCCGGGCGATGGCGGCGTCCACGTCTTCGCGGGCGACGCTCATCGTGTGACCGTTGGCATGCAGCAGGGTGCGCTCGTCTTCCATGATGCCTGCATGGCCTTTCCAGAAGATCAGGTCGCCCCGGCGCAGATCGCTCCGGTCAACCGCACTGCCGAGTCCTGCCGCCTGCATGTCGCTGTCGCGCGGGGCGCTCAGCCCGCACATCTGCATCGAGAGCTGGACGAGGCCGGAGCAATCGATGCCAAGCCCGCTGCGTCCGCCCCAGAGATAGGGCGTTTCCAGAAAACGGGCGGCGATGGCCACATAATCCTCGCCTGCCGGTGTACCCAGGGCGCGGCAATGATCGGCAATCACCGCCTGACCGTCACTCAACAGAAAATAGCGGGTGCCACGGGTCTCGGCTTCACCGGTGACCGTTACCCGGCTCCCCATCGAGATGGTCCGCGCATTGGGATAGCGCAGATCCGGGCCGGTATAGAGAAAACTGCGTTGCACTGTTATCCAATGCGTGGGCGGCGCCTCGATGGCGGCAATCGCCGTTTCAGGCACATAGCCGACATAACCATCCAGATCGGCCTTCACCCAGGCCCAGCCATCGGCACGGTCGAAGACCGTAACCTCTTCCCCCAGCAGCACCTCCGTATCAATTCCGCAGGCAAAATCCGGGCGCGGACGCAAGGCGATAACCGGCACGGCAATGCGCGCCGGTGTGCCGATGACATAGCGCTCCGCGTCCACCCGGTCGCGCAGGGCCGCATCGGCCAGATCAGATCGATAGGCGTTCAGCCGGCGGTCCAGTTGCATGTTCACGTCCTCATGCCTCGCGCCTGCTCGATAATCAGGTCGCCGAATTTTTCCAGATAAAGCGCGCCCGCCACAGTACGCTTGATGATGACATTGCGCTTGTCCATGTCATCGCGCACCCGGTCGACAAACCCCATGCCGCCCATGGTATCGAGCGCGCGGGTAATGACCGGCTTGGTGACCTTGAGGGTGGCGGCAAGCCCCCTGACCGTATGCGGCGGCGGAACCAGATAGATATGCAACAGGATTGACAGCTGGCGCAGCGTCAGGTCGCGGCCATCTTCCTGCACCTGGCGCAGGGTCACGTGATGCCAAAGCCCCAGCGCCGCCGTTGCGGTCAGTTCCAGGCTCATCGTCTGCTCCGCTCTCGTTTCGCACCCGTTATATATCACACGACAAAGCCCGACACTGCAAGAGGCCGGGCCTGTCATGGATGGATGCGATCAAGAGCCCGATTTAGTTGCGCTCACCGCAATCTTGACAGAGATGGATTTCGACACCCATTCCGCCGATGGATCGGAAAACATCCCAAGATTAAGGGCGGCGCGATCCAGTTCCAACGCACCTTCCACCTGCGCCTTGTTGCCCTCCATTTTCAAGCTGAAAGGCAGAACAACCGGCAGAGGTTTGTTCTTAATGCTGAGAGTGCCTTTCGCCTCATAGCGATCGCCTCCCAAGGCGCGAAATTCCGTGGTTTCGAATTTGGCTTCCGGAAACCGCGTCGAATTGAGCCATTCACCATTCTTCAACGAGCCTTCCTGGGTCGCATCGCCGGTTCTGGCAGAGGCCGTTTTTACCAGGATCACCGCTTTCGAACCAGGCAGATTGGCAGGATCGAAATGAATATCACCGCTCCACTCTTCAAACCGGCCATTGAAGGCATTGCCTGCATGGGTGCCACCAAAGCCGATGCTGGACGATGCCATATCGATTACCCAGACAGGGGCGGTTGCCGCCTGGACTGGCGCGGTTTGGACATCGGTTTGCGCAGGGTTGGCCTGGCTGGCATTTGCGGATGGCTGCGGCGCTGTGGCGGGCGGTTCAGCTTGTGCCTCCACCGCCGATGGCTGCTCGGCAAGCGGCGGCGGCAAATGCAGGACCCAACCGATGGCGGCCGCCATAACGACAAGCGCCAAGCCGAAGCCATGCGACAAGCCGCTGGTCTTCCCTTTGCCAGACGTGCTGTGAGCAGCCTTACCGGCCCGCAGAAAAGGCACCATCTGCGCCAAAACACCATCCCGCTCGATAAAATGATGCTTCAAGGCCGCTGCGACATGCAGAACGATCAGCACTGCACCGCCGTAAGCCATATAACTATGGGCACCCATCACGCCGTAGGCGAGGCTGCGATGTCCCTCAAGACCCGGAAGGTGCGGAATTGGAAACAGGCCAAACCAGGAGGTGGCGACATCCAGCGGGCGATCCGTTGCAATCGCCCAGCCGGAAGACACATAGATCCAGCCGGTCAAGGGCAGGATCAGCATCAGGCCGTAGAAAGCGATATGCGTGGCATTGGCCAGAAAGCGTTCCCAGAGCTTCATGCCGGATGGCAGGGCTGGCGGCTTATGGGTTGCCCGCCAGACGATGCGCAGCAGGGTCAAAGCCAGAATGGCAAAGCCGATAGATTTGTGGATCTGAAACAGCTGATAGGCCAGTTGCTGGGTCTCAGGCTTTTTCAAGGCCCTCACCATCCACCATCCCATCGGGATCATCGACAGGATCATCAGCGCGATCGCCCAATGCAACGCGATGGCAACGCCGGTATAGCGTACCGCAGCCCGCGGTATTGTCTGGTGCTGAAACGCAGTGTTCATGGCTCTTAAAACCTATATTTATCAATGATAAAATTCGGAAAATTCTGCGAGCCGAATGCCCGTTGCGACGCAGGCTCTGGGCCGATTGAGGATGCTGATTACGCCACCAATCCCATCGGCCCAAAGGCATTTACGCAGAAGCCTGTGCCTCACGCGCTGCTTTCATCATCACTTCAGGTCAACCATCACTTGGATGGAGATGCTGCCGGGTCCTGGATGAACTCACCATCAAAGCGAATCGTCACATCCTTGCCAACGTAACCGACAGGTTGGCCAAACGCCGTTCTGTCAAACGTACCTTCCGCGGCAAATCCAATGGCGGGAACGCCTGCAAATGGATGGCTGTCAATCGCCCCGTTCAGCGTTGCATTCAGTGTCACCGGCTTGGTGACACCCAGGAATGTCAAATTGCCGACGATTTCCGCTGTCTTGTCACCGGTCTTCTTCACGCTGGTCGATGCGAAAGTGATCTTCGGGAAGGCGTCACTGTTGAGCTTTTTCGGATCCTTGCTGATCTCCTCAGTCCAGGTCGCATAAGGCGATTTGGCGTGGGTGGCTTTATAATCCGCTGGATAGGGTACATCCACCGACGTCGGATCAATGGTTACCTCGATCTTGGAGGCTTCGATTTTCGCCGGGTCGAGAGAAAGCGTCGCTTCCAGCTTTCCAAACCGGGCCGTGTAGTTGGAAATCGTATTGTGCTTGACCGACCATGTCAGGTCGGCATGGGTCGGGTCTAGCTTATAAACACCAGCGGGCGGCGCACCCTGGGCATCCTGCGCCGAAGCTGTTGCCACGCCGCCAATGGTCAGGCCACCAAAACCTGTTGCCATTCCAATAAATACTGAATTTATAACGATTTTTCTCATATTGAAATTCATTAAATCAATCTCCTTTTTCCGTTCCATGCGCCGAAAACGTGTGGAGCGGAGATGCCAATGTAAAATAAAAAAAATTTGAATTTTCTAAGTCTTGAAATTTAACATGTAAAAATTGAAATGCCGAATAATTATTTTAATTCAAATAAAAATCCCTCCAAACCGGTTCTTTTTGCGCTTTAGCGCGATATCAGGCTTTTCAAACAGGCCTGTAATGCTTTGAAAATAAAGGCTTTCGAGATCAGCTGACGATGTTTAGGTGAATAACCGCTCTGGACTCATCAAGGAGAGGTCTTACACCTGGCATTGGGAATAGTCGGCTCCTGGCGCTCAAAACACGATAATCATAGTCAAAATAAAAAATGAACGATAGCCTCTTTGTCGTCAACAGATGATGAACAGTCTGTCAAACGGCACAACAATACTGAGGCCCTGATAACCCCAAACTGGCGTCAGGTTCTTCAACTGAGAAATGATGAGTGCAGCGGCCTTAAGGAATGGTCACTGAAGATAGATTGCCGGATTTCAGATTTCGGCGCACCTTCACCCTCGAGAGATTTTCAAACCTCTCGAGGGTGAAGACAGCATCATCAACGCTTTCGCTTATTTGAGCGCAGCGATATAGCGATAAAGCGCGCGAATCGCCTGTGCCTCGCCACCAACCGGGCTATGAGGCCGCTCTTGCGGCGCCCAGCCGAAAATGTCGAAATGCGCCCAGCTTGCCGTTCGGGTGACAAAGCGCTTCAGGAACAGCGCAGCGGTGATTGCCCCTGCCATGCCGCCCGCAGGTGCATTAGTGAGGTCGGCAATCTGCGAGCGGACCATTTTCTCGTAACCAGGGAAAAGCGGCAGGCGCCACATCGGGTCGTCAGTTTCAAGGCTTGCATCTGCCAGCTCATAGGCAAGCGCATCGTCATTGGAGAAGAAGGCCGGCACATCCGGCCCGAGCGCCACACGGGCAGCCCCCGTCAGTGTCGCCATGTCAATCAGCAGGTCCGGTTCCTCTTCATCGGCATAGGTCAGGGCATCGGCCAGGATCAACCGTCCCTCGGCATCCGTATTGTCGATCTGAACCGTCAGGCCCTGACGGCTTGTATAGATGTCACCGGGCCGGAACGCATTGCCGGCTATGGAATTTTCCACGGCAGGCACGATGACGCGCAGATCCACCTTCAGCTTGGCATCCATGATCATCAGGGCAAGGCCCAGCACATTGGCCGCGCCGCCCATGTCCTTCTTCATCAGCAACATGGATGAAGACGGCTTGATATCCAGCCCGCCGGTGTCGAAACAAACGCCCTTGCCGACCAGGGTGATCTTCTTGTGGCCCTTCTTGCCCCAACGCATTTCGAGAAGCCGCGGCGCTTGGGCGCTGGCCCGGCCCACGGTGTGAACCAGCGGGAAATTCCGGTGCAGCAGCTCATCGCCGATCACCACGCTGACCTCTGCCTTATAATGATCGCCCAGCGCCCGGAAGGCTTTTTCCAGATCTACCGGCCCCATGTCATTGGTGGGCGTATTGATCAGGTCTCGGGCCAGGAAAACGCCTGCCAGCTGGCGGGCAATGTCGCTGGCATCCGCATCCTGAGGCATCAGCAGTTTGGGATGATCCGAACGCTCGGCCTTATAGCGCTCGAAACGATAGCTGCCCAGGCCATAGCCCAGAACCAACCGGTTGGCCGTCAATGGCGCGGTCTCGATATGCCAGTCGCCAGCCGGTAATGCCCGCGCCAGCTTGCCCGCCAGAAACGGATTTTCTCCTGGCGCGCCGCCGAGGCCAAGGAGCGCTCCGCCCAATTGTCCATCGCTGGTGGGGATCAACAGCAGCGAACCCACATCCGCCTTGTAACCTGCCTTCTTCGCCCAATCGAGCGCAACAGGGTCAATCGCTCCGGTTTCGATATGGGCCGGCGTCACCGCGAAAATCGGCAGGGACTTACCGCCCTTGGTCAGAAACGGGGTGGGTCTTTCAATATATTGATAGGGTGCCATGATTGCCCTTTTGCTGTTCCATCACTTCACAGTCAGCTTTACCGCAAAATTCCTTAGAATCGGTTCCTTCGCGGAGGTTTTCTCTGGTGAGAAGGCCGGGTCCGATTTTTCCCGCAGATATACGGCTGACTAAAATGTCAAACGCCGGATGGTCTCGTAGACCAGAGGCATTTTAACACTCCATTAGGGTTAACAGATTATTGCTTTTCTATGGTTGCAGGGTCGATGGCGGTGATTCGTCCGCCTGTGAATTCAGGGGTATGGGGATAGAGTGATGGCTGTTTGGCGTTCATCCATTCAGATTTGTGGGGCACTGCCGGCTCTTTCGGTGTTTGCTCTGGCGCTGGCGCTGACGGGCTGCGCCACCACCTCCAATACCGACAAAATGTCGACCGGCTCGATCCCGAGCATGACCAAGCCCGTTGATCAGATGACGCCGGGCGAAATCGCCATGGCCACCGATAGCATGGGCCGGGCCTATGAGAAAAATCGCAAGAACGCGCAGGTTGGCGTGGCCTATGCCAATCTGTTACAGATGGGCGGCCGCGCGCCGCAGGCTTTATCTGTCATGCAGCAAGTGGTGATCGCCAATCCAAATGACCGCCAAGTGCTTGCCGCCTACGGCAAGGCACAGGCCGCCGCCGGCCAGCTGGAACAGGCCTTGACGACGATTGGCCGTGCCCAGACCCCCGACCGGCCAGATTGGCGGCTGTATTCTGCCCAGGGCGCGGTTCTCGACCAGCTCGGCCGCACCCAGGAGGCGCGCGCCGCTTATCAGCAAGCCTTGCAGATCCAGCCCAACGAACCTTCGATCCTGTCGAATATGGGCATGTCCTATCTGCTCGGCGGCGATCTGAAAACCGCTGAAACCTATCTGCGCAGCGCATCCCAGCAACCCGGCGCCGACAGCCGGGTTCGCCAGAACCTTGCCCTTGTCGTCGGCCTTCAAGGCCGTTTCGACGAGGCCGACCGGATTGCAAGAGCCGAACTTTCACCCGACCAGGCAGAGGCCAATGTGGCCTATCTGCGCACCATGCTGAACCAGCAGAATACCTGGAAACAATTGGCGTCCAAGGACACAGCCCAGAACCCCGTCAGGAAACCTGCCCAGCCCGCCGCTAAGGATCAGACCCCTGCTAAGGATACGAGCGTGGCGGCAACCCCTCTTCGGTAACTTCATAAAAAAGGCTATGGTCTGCTCTGAGACAGCACCAAGCAAACTCTACAGCACAGTGCAATTTATAAAACCCACAAAGAACGTTGCAACGCCTTAAGTTTGGTTCGTGCTGATTAGAATTTTTTAGCCGCTTCAATCGTCTCGATGAAACGCCTGCCCGCCTCTTCCAACGGGCCGGAATTGTCGATGGTCACGACAGGGTAGTCGCCGCGAATGTCAGGCGGGCTGCGTTGTAGCCTTTGCAGAATGTCCTCGCGGCTTTCCCGGCCCCTCGCCTCCAGCCGATCGGCCAGAACCTCGGGGCGGGCGGTGACATTGACCACCAGCATTCGCGGAAAGACCTGTGCAAACCGGGGAAGTACCGAGCGTGAGCCGTTGGCGATCACCACGCTGCCATTCGATAGCCAGCGATGCACATCGTCAGGAATGCCATAGCTTAGGCCATGCGCATCCCAATCGACCGCAAAACAGCCAGCGGCCTTCAGATCATCAAACTCGGAAGGACTGGCCGGGCGATGATCCTCGCCGCCCGCATCGGCGGCCCTTGTGATGACCCGCTGGACGAAATGTACGGGGCAGAACTGGGCATCAACCTGTTCGGTAAAATACCGCTTGGCATAGGCAATCAGACTATCCTTGCCCGCTCCGCTTGGGCCGACCACGACGATCATCCGGCCCTTATCTTCAGCCTTGGCACCCGGATGATCAGGCACGTTACCGGGCATGGCGGAATGCGGCGCCATCACGCAACCCTTCTGCCCTGGCGCCAGACGGAGCGTACCACCGGCACGCCACCGTGATTTTCGCTGTAGCGCACCCGCACCAGATCGGCGCGCAGGCCAGGGGCAATCCGGCCCCGATCTTCCAGCCCGACGGTGCGGGCCGGCGTCGAAGTCACCATGGCCAGAGCCTGCGGCAGGCTGATCGCCTCATAGCGATGGGCGAGCACGAAAGGCGCGTGCAGCAGGCTGAGCGGGATATAATCGGAAGACAGCACGTCGAGCACGCCGCGCTCGGCCAGATCGGTTGCGGCAATATTGCCGGAATGGGAGCCACCGCGCACCACGTTGGGCGCGCCCATCAGCACGCTCATCCCCGCCTGGTGCGAGGCATCGGCGGCTTCAAGACTGGTCGGAAACTCGGCCAGACGCACACCATGGCCCTTGGCCTCTTCCACATGGGCAAGCGTCGCATCATCATGGCTGGCAACCGTAATGCCGCGCTCGGCGCAGATGCGGGCCAGCGTATCACGGTGCTGGCCGGAATATTGCGCGGAAGCCTCCAGCCGCTTTTCGACAAAGCGGGCAAAGGCCTCGTCGGTGAGCCCCTTCTTGGTCTTATAATAAAGCGTGTACTGGTCCATCGTCTGGAACTGGCGCTGACCCGGGGAATGGTCCATCAACGACACCAGCCGCACATGCGGGTCCTGTTCGAAATCAGAAAAATGGTCGAGGACATTGTCAGACGCCACTTCGCAGCGCAGATGCAGCAGATGCTCGGCGCGGAGACGGTCATCCTTCTCGGCGGCCTGGATGGCATCGGCCATATCGCGCATTTCGCCCTTCTCAAACCCGCCATCCTCGTCCGACCCCATCCGCAGACAATCGAACACGGTGGTAATGCCTGAGGTGACGATCTGCGCATCATGGGCCTGAATGGCCGCCGTCTTGTTCCAACGCACGCCGGGTCGTGGCGAATAATGCGATTCCAGATGATCGGTGTGCAGCTCGACCAGACCGGGGATCAGATAATCGCCGCCGAAATCCTCGCCTATGCGGCTGTTGCCTTCTGAAATTTCGGCAATCAACCCATCGCGAATGACCACAGCGCCCTTCAGAAGCAGCCCACTTTCCAGCACCACAGTCGCATTGGACAGCACGGTTTCATTCGACATCACAGACTTCCTTCAGACCCGGCAAGGGGCAACCAGCGGTGAACGGTAAAGGGCGCATTGCGGCTCGGCTCGACAAACAGGCCAAGCCCGCCAATCGGCAGCGCCCGGTTGGTAAAATCAGCGAACCGGTTCTCCAGCACAGCGCGCATCGCATCGCTACGCTCGGCGTCCACAGGTCCGGTCAGGGTCATGTGAAAGCGGAATTCCTCCATGACATATGGATAGCCCCAGGTTTCCAGCAGGGCTCGCTTGCGCTCGGACAGATTTTCCGGCTTGCGCCTGATAATATCGGCCTCGCTCAAGGGGGCGCGAAACGGCTCGAAAGCCTCAACGACCGACGCGGCAAAATCCTGCAAGGGTTGATGGGCCGAATCGGGAACCACGGCAAAAAACGGGCCGAGTTGATTGACCACGACCTTCGGGATCTCAAAGGCGGGCGTCGCCTTGCAGAAGCGCGAAAACATCTCCAGCAACGCTGCTTCGCTCTCACCTTCCTTTAGGGAAAACGGTGCTTTCAGCGTGGCATGAAAGCCGTAGCGACGCGGATCGGCGGTCAAGGCGGTGATCTCATCGTCTGAAAACCCTTCCACCGGCTGCCGGTCAAGATCCGCGCCGGTGAAGGCATCGCGGCCCAGCCAGCGCTTGGCGGCAAGGGTCAACGGATCGTCTTTGGGCGGTGTAAAATAAAGGGCGTAACGCACGGCAATCCTATCCCGGGAATCAGCTTGGAAGAGCCTGTATCTGACCCTTCTCAAGCGATGGAAGCAAGCCTTGTCTGGCAGGCGGCGATGCCGAAACTGCACCAGAGGAAGATCATTTTTGCGCGCCGATCAGTTTTGAGCGCAGCAGGTTGGACACGGCATCGAAGATAAACACCACCAGCAATATCAACAGCACCATATAGCAGACATTTTCCCAATTCTGGTTGGTGCGCATCGCTTCCCAGAGCTTCAGGCCAATGCCACCCGCCCCGACCGCACCGATAATGGTGGCCGAGCGGGTGTTGGATTCCCAGAAATACAAAGCCTGCGATGCAAAGACCGGCAAAACCTGCGGCAACACGCCGAAGCGCTGCACGGCGAGCGGCGAAGCGCCAACCGATTTCACCCCTTCGCGCTGCTTGTCATCGATATTTTCAAGCGCTTCGGAATAGAGCTTTCCGAGCGTGCCTGTGTCGGTGAAGAAAATCGCCGAGATCCCGGCCAGCGGCCCCGGCCCGAAGGCGCGGGTGAAAAACAGCGCCCAGATCAGCATATCCACCGAGCGCAGGAAATCGAAGAACCGCTTGGTCAGTTGGTTGACCGGACGGTTGCGGGTAATGTTGCGCGCCGCGATGAAGGACAGCGGAAAGGCGATCAGCGAGGCAAACACCGTGCCGACAAAGGCCATAACCAGGGTCTGCGCCAGCTTGGTCCAGACATCCAGATGCTGCCAGGACGGATTGTAGAGAATGTCGTTCCAGGCCAGCGACAGGTTGGACCGGTCGGGATCGAGCCTTGGACCGGTGGCGATCAGGCTGACCACTTCGGTTGCGGGCCTGCCGAAAAATGCGGAATTGGTATCGAACAGAAAATTGGCCCAGCCAAAAAACCGGTTCCGCACCCTGACCCGGTCGGCGCTGATATCCGCCCAGCCCTGAAAGCCGAAATAGGCCATGACCCGGCCGCCGCGTTCGCGCTGTTCGACCCAGCCCGGCAGTGGCCCATCGGCAAGGACGGTGCCCGCCTTGCGGTCAAGCATCAGGGTGACGCGCTCAGCGCCCCGGTTCAGGACTACACTTTCCGGGCTGACCAGCAGCGAAGCGCTGGAGCCGAGGTTGACATCGGCCTCCCTGATCACCTCTTCCTGGCGCGTGACCGGCGCTGCTTGGGCCGCGACCGGCGCCTGTTGCGGGGCTGCTGCCATGAAATTGAAGCTGGAAGCTTTTGGCGCGGGTGCCGCTGCCGCTGGCGCATCGGCAGCAGTAGTCGTGCGGGTCATCATCTCTTTTTTGGTCACCAGCCAATCCGGGTTCGGATTGGAACCAATCGGGTCGAAGCGCGAATAGGCAATGGAAATCGCCCCATCGGGCGCGATATTGATTTCGGGCCGGATCTCATAGGAAACCCAATCGGCCAGGTAGTTGCCGGCAATCCCCCAGCTGGCGCTGGAGACCACTTTTCCAACCGCAAAGAACCACCAGGAAAAGGTGAAATACAGCGCAAGCAGGACAATGGTCAGCGGCACGCGGTAGCGCTGCCAAAAGCTGCGGCGGAAGATCTCCGGATGGCGGGCGGCAATCAGGTCCATTTGGGTGGCGTCGAGATGTGTCATGGCCGGACCTCAGGAAACAGCATGGAAGGCTTGCTCACCAACCAGTTTGCGGCGCAACCAGGCCGAAAACTGATCGACGGCGATCACCGTGGTCAGGAGCAGGATGATGATGGCGACGGTTTTTGCCGCATGGCCCTGGCTGATCGACAGGCGCAAGGGTTCGCCAATGCCGCCACCGCCGACCGCACCAATAATCGTTGATGCGCGCACATTGATTTCCATGCGCAACAGGGCGTAACTGATGAAATTCGGCATGACCTGCGGCACCATGCCGAACCACAGCCGCTCCAGCCAACTGCCGCCGACGGCACGCAGGCCCTCGTCCGGCTTCATATCGGCATTTTCCACCACTTCGAAAAACAGCTTGCCGAGCGCGCCGACCGTGTGGACTGAGACCGCAATCATCGCCGGGATCGGGCCGATGGAGAGAATGGCGAGGAAAAACCCGGCCAGCACCACTTCCGGAAAGGCTCGCAGCAATTCCATGAAGCGGCGCACCGGCCAGCGGATGAACCTGTTCGGCATCATATTGCGGGCCGCCATGAAGGAAAAACAAAAGCCCAACATGCCGCCAATCAGGGTCGAGACCAGTGCGATATTCAGCGTCTCGATCATCTTGTAGAAATATTCCGGGATATAAAGCGTCTGGGTGAGATAGTAGCGCCCTTCAGGATAATTGTATTTCAGACTGCCATCGTCATAGGGCGACGGCAGGTCGAACATCGCCCGCCAGATCTCATTGCCATCGCGCGGAATGAGCGTTTCGACGAAATCGAACAGATGCGGCAGACGGTCGAAGAATTTTCCGGAATTGGTATCATTGGCAAACCATAGCGATCCTGCCAGTGCCAGAAACAACACGGCAAGACCGGCTACTGTGTAAAGGCGGCGGGTTTGCGCCAGCGCATTCCAGTGGCTCTCGATCACACGCCCTTGTTCGCTCAACAAGGACAATCTGGCGGTATGGCTCATCTGGCACTTTCCAAAATGGACAAATGGGTAAGCCGCCGGAGATTGCTCCGGCGGCTCTGATGCTTTCAGCTGCGATCAGCCGCCGATGGTTGCCTTGCGGGCGTCGATGACCGGCTTGTAGAAATCGACATTCACAGCCGCAAAGCCCTTGAAATCGCCGCCTTCGATGGCGGAGAAGCAGGCGGCGTCGGTCTTCGGCAGGTCCATCATGAAGGCCTTGACCTTGGTCTTCATGTCGTCGTTCATCGAGGAGCGGATGACGATCGGGCCGTTCGGGATCAGCGGCGACTTCCACAGTTCCACCAGGTCGTCCATGTTGAGGACGCCCTTATCAACCATCTTGCGCAGGTTGCCTGACGTGTAGCCGTCCTTGAAATTGCCAACGCCGGAGCCGAAGGTGGTGCCAGCATCGAACGTGCCCTTCAGCACTTCGAGAACCAGGTTTTCATGGCCGCCGCCAAAGCCTGTCGATGCCACATATTCCTTGACCGGCTTGCCGCCGAGCGCGTCAGGCAGGGTCACGGTCGGGATCAGGTAGCCAGACGTGCTGTCAGGATCGGCAAAACCGAGCTTCTTGCCCTTGATGTCGGTGACTTTGGTCATGCCGCTGTCCTTGCGGGCCACCATGATCGAATAATAGCCCATCGAGCCATCGGTCTGTACCGTGGTCAGGATCGGCTCAACGGCCTTCGGGTTGGCCAGATAAGCCTTGGCATAGCCGGAAGCGCCAAGCTCGGCGTAATCAAGCGTGCCGCCCAGAAGACCCTGGATAACGCCGTCATAGTCGGATGCCGGGAACAGCGAGACCTTGGTGAAGCCGAATTCCTTCTTCAGGTGATCGGACAGGCAGTTGTAATTGCGCAACCGGTCGGCTTCGTTCTCGCCGCCGAGAATGCCGATGCGGAATTCCTTCAGGTCTTCGGCAGCAGCCACGCCGGCCAGCGACAGAAGCGTCACGGAGGCAAGCAGAATTTTCTTCAACATGGTCTCTCTCCTGGTTTTCCGGTCTGGTTTTCCCGCAGGGCCGGAATCTGTCTCTTGGTATAAGAAAGGCGCCTTTGACGCGGGCAAGCGAAGGCGGTGCCATCAGGCTGAAAAGCCTCGACAGCAAAGCTATTGGTTTTAGAGCATAATTAGCAGTTCAGCTTGCGGTGGCCGCCACCATCGGCACGGAAAGGGCAACCTCCGGCTTCGGCAGGCGGATCGCGGTCGATGTCATGCTCTCGTCAATGCCGTTGCCATCCTGGCCAGTGCCATAGATCTCCTGCACCGCCTGCGCCGTCAGCGCATCCGGCGGACCGTCGAACACCACCTTGCCCGCCGCCATGCCGATGATTCGCTCGCAATAGGACCGCGCCGTATCCAGCGTGTGCAGATTGGTGATCACGGTAATGCCTTCGCGCTCGTTGATGTCGCGCAGCGCATCCATGACGATCTTGGCGTTCAGCGGATCGAGCGAGGCGATCGGCTCGTCGGCCAGCAGCATTTTCGGCGCCTGCATCAGTGCGCGGGCAATAGCCACCCGCTGCTGCTGACCACCCGACAGCGTGCCAGCTGGCTGCAAGGCCGTCTGCTCGATGCCAAGCCGCTCCAAAGCGGCAATCGCCATGATCCGCTCTTCGCGGGAGAAGATATTGAGGATGCTCAGCGCCGTGGAGCGATGGTTGAGACGCCCCAGCATGACATTGGTGAGCACATCCAGGCGCGGTACCAGGTTGAACTGCTGAAAAATCATCGCACAATCGCGCTGCCAGCTGCGCAACGCCGAGCCTTTGAGGCGCGTCACGTCCTGATCGCCGAACCGCATCGACCCGGAGGTCGGATCGGCCAAGCGGTTGATCATCCGCAGCAAAGTGGACTTTCCCGCACCGGAGCGACCGATAATGCCGACCATCTGCCCATGCGGAATGGACAGGGTCACGGCCTCCACGGCAATCTTCTTGCCAAAACGCCGCGTCACCTCGGTCAGTTCGAAATTCATGCGCTTGTTCCGATGTCATATCCAAATCCAGAGCGAGCTATAGTTCAGGTCGGTGAAGCGCCCATGTCAGTTTCATGACATTTCTGTTAAAATCAGAGGGTAGAAAGGCCTATACTTCAGGCTAAGACTTCATGTCGGGCGAGAAAATCTTCGGCGGAAAGTGTGCGGAAGTCGGCAAGGGCAGCGTGAAGCCGCTCATGCTGCCAATCCCACCAGGCAAGTCTGTCCATGCGCGCGCCGATACCTGGTCCAAACCGGGGCTTGATCGGCTTGGCTGGCACCCCGCCGACGATGGTATAAGGCTCCACCGACTTGGAAACTACCGCGCCTGCGCCCACGACCGCGCCATTGCCGATGGTGACGCCGGGCAGAATGGTGACGCCGTGGCCGATCCAGACATCATGGCCGATCACCACCCGGTTTTCCCGCCGCCAGTCGAAGAAATCCGTTTCCATATCCGCCCCTTCGAAATAATCGACGGCCCGGTAGGTGAAATGGTGCAATGTGGCGCGCCAGGTGGGATGATTGGGGGCATTGATGCGGACACTGGCGGCAATATTGGCAAATTTGCCAATGGTGGCACACCAGATGGAAACATCCTGCATCACATAGGAATAGTCGCCCATCTCAACTTCATCGAGACGGCTGCGCTCAGCGACTTCGGTGTAGCGCCCAAGCGCGCTGTTCGTGACGCTGGCGGTCGGGTTGATTTGGGGCTCAAGCCCAAGACGGGTGCTCATGCGGCGATGCTCCTAGAGTTTGTCAGGGAAAAGTGGGTACCGGTTTTCCCGAAAAGACAAACGAAAACAAGAAAGCTAGAGGATGGCTGGTTCAATCTGAACCTGACGGCCTCTAGGTGAGAATTGCGACACATCGAGAATGGTGTCGGCAACTGCTTCGCGCACTTCCTCGTCGTGGAAAATGCCGAGCATGGCGACGCCCTCGGCCTTTTTTCCGGCAATCAGGTCGATGACCACGGCACGATTTTGCGCGTCGAGCGAGGCCGTCGGCTCATCCAGCAGCAGAATTTTATGATCGGTGATGAAGCCGCGAGCAATGTTGACGCGCTGCTGTTCGCCGCCTGAAAAGGTGGCAGGCGGCAATTGCCAGAGCGCCTTGGGCAGGTTCAGCCTGGCCAGCAGATCACTTGCCACCGACCTCGCCTCGTCGATGGCCACGCCGCGCGCCGTCAGCGGTTGAGCCACGACATCCAGCGCCGACACCCTTGGAACCGTGCGCAGGAACTGGCTGACATAGCCCATCGTATCGCGGCGGATATCCAGCACCATGCGTGGCATGGCCGACGCCAGATCCACCACCGTATCGTGATGGCGCACCAGGATCTGCCCGCTATCGACGGCGTAATTGCCGTAGAGCATTTTCAGGATCGAGCTTTTGCCAATGCCGGACGGACCGCCCAGCACGGAGCAGGAGCCGCTTTCCACGGAAAAGCTGACATTGCGCACCACCGGCAGGACAAGCCCGTCGCGCAGATGCATGGTGAAGCTTTTGGCGACATCGGAAACGATAAGAGGTGTGGGCATGGGTCTATCCAATCACACTTGAAGAATCGAGGAGACGAGCAATTGCGTATAAGGTTCGCGCGGGTCGTCCAGCACCCGGTCGGTCAGACCCTGCTCGATCACATGGCCGTCCTTCATCACCATCATCCTGTGCGACAGCAGCCTTGCAACAGCGAGGTCATGGGTGACGACGATGACCGACAGGCCAAGATCAGCCACCAACCCACGCACCAGATCCAGAAGCCGGGCCTGCACCGATACATCCAGCCCGCCGGTCGGCTCGTCCATGAACACCAGACGCGGATTGGTGACGAGATTGCGGGCGATCTGCAACCTCTGCCGCATGCCGCCGGAAAAGGCGCGCGGCTGGTCGTCGATGCGGTCAGCGGCGATTTCCACCCGGTCCAGCCAATCGGTGGCGGTGGCGCGGATATTGCCATAATGCCGCTCGCCGACCGCCATCAACCGCTCGCCGACATTGGCCCCGGCTGAAACGGTCATCCGCAGGCCATCGGCGGGGTTCTGGTGAACGAAGCCCCAGTCAGTGCGCATCAGAAAGCGCCGCTCGGCCTCGCTCATGTGATAAAGCTCGCGGTAGGCACCGTCACGCATCCGGTAATCGACACTGCCGGTGGTCGGCATCAGTCGCGTGGACAGGCAGGACAGCAGCGTCGTCTTGCCGGAACCGGATTCGCCGACCACGGCCAGCACTTCCCCCGGCCAGAGATCGAAGGAGACATTGGCGCAGCCGATCCGCCGTCCGTAGAATTTCGACAGGTCGCGGACCTTCAAAAGCGGTTGCTGGGTCATTGGGCAGCCTCCTCCTGCTGTGTTTCGGCCAGCATCTCACCCCGATGACCTTTGGCGCGGCGATCCTCGCAATGGTCGGTGTCGGAGCAGACGAACATTCGCCCGCCCTTGTCGTCTAGGATCACTTCATCGAGATAGACATGCTCGGCCCCGCAGAGCGCGCAGGGCTTGTCGAAGCTTTGCACCGTGAAAGGATGATCCTCGAAATCCAAGCTGACGACATCGGTATAGGGCGGCACGGCATAGATCCGCTTTTCACGGCCCGCGCCGAACAATTGCAGGGCCTCTGACCGGTGCATTTTCGGATTGTCGAATTTCGGCGTTGGCGACGGGTCCATCACATAGCGGCCCGCCACCTTGACCGGATAGGCATAGGTGGTGGCAATCCGGCCATTGCGGGCAATGTCTTCATAAAGCTTCACATGCATCAGCCCGTATTCTTCCAAGGCATGCATCTTGCGTGTCTCTGTCTCGCGGGGCTCCAGGAAGCGCAGAGGTTCCGGGATCGGCACCTGATAGACCAGAACCTGGCCCGCCCGCAGCTTTTCCTCGGGAATCCGGTGGCGGGTCTGGATGATGGTGGCTTCGCTTGTGTGGGTGGTGACCGCCACATTGGCGACCTTCTGGAAAAACGCCCGGATCGACACGGCATTGGTGGTGTCGTCGGCGCCCTGGTCGATCACCTTCAACACGTCTTCCGGCCCAAGGATCGCCGCCGTCACCTGGACGCCGCCGGTACCCCAGCCATAGGGCATTGGCATTTCGCGCGAGGCGAACGGCACCTGATAACCGGGGATGGCAATGGCCTTCAGGATCGCCCGGCGGATCATCCGCTTTGTCTGCTCATCCAGATAGGCAAAATTATAAGTAGCAATTTCGTCCGCTAATGAAACTTCCGTAATCATTGTGCGTTACCCTTCCAGAAATTCGCAAACAGGGAGCAATGAGCATGGAAATCGAAATGATGTTCGCCGTCTTCGTGACCCTCATGCTGGGCGTTTCGACGCTTTGCGCTGTCTGGTATGCCGATCACGACTGATAGGCCGGTCATTCCGCTGCCTCGCTCAGGTCCAGCCCTTGCTGGCGGGCCTGTTCATGCTCGGATCGCATCCGCCGCACCAGATCGAGTTCTGCCTGAAAATCCACGTAATGCGGCAGCTTCAGATGCTCGACAAAGCCTGTTGCCTGCACATTGTCACAATGGGACAACACAAATTCCTGGTCCTGGGCAGGGGCGGTGATATCTTCGCCCAGTTCTTCGGCGCGCAGTGACCGATCCACCAGCGACATGGCCATCGCCTTGCGCTCACTCTGTCCAAAAACCAGGCCATAGCCCCGGGTGAATTGCGGCGGGGCCTTTGACGATCCCTTGAACTGGTTGACCATCTGGCATTCCGTGACCTGAATACGCCCAAGCGACACGGCAAAACCAAGCTCCGGCACATCCATCTCCACCTCAACCTCGCCCAGGCGGATTTCGCCAGCAAAAGGATGGCTGCGGCCATAGCCGCGCTGGGTGGAATAGGCGAGCGCCAGAAGGAATCCTTCATCGCCACGGGCCAGCGATTGCAGCCGCAAATCCCGCGCCATCGGAAACTCGATAGGCTGGCGGGTAATATCACCGGCCAGATGATCCTCCGGCATGTCGCCATCGGGTTCGATCAACCCTTCCTCGCGCAAGATGTCGGAGACCCGCATAGCGGCTTCGCTGGTTGGGATTTTCTGGACCGGCGGCTCAACGTCGCCCTCTTCCAACAATGACGGGTCGAGCAAACGGTGAGTATAGTCGAAAGTTGGCCCCAACAGCTGGCCGCCGGGCAAATCCTTGTAAGTGGCGGAAATCCGCCGTTCGATTAACATCGCGCCGGTATCGACCGGCTCTGACAGGCCAAACCGCGGCAGCGTGGTGCGATAGGCACGCAGCAGGAAAATCGCCTCGATCATATCGCCCCGCGCCTGCTTGATGGCCAGCGCCGCGAGCTTGCGATCATAAAGAGAGGCCTCGGCCATGACGCGGCCAACGGCCAGCGCCAATTGCTCGACAATCTGATCGACGGTCATTGTCGGCAGGCTTCGATCACCCCGGCGACGATCGGCCAGCAGGCTGTGGGCATTGGCAATGGCGGTCTCGCCGCCCTTTACAGCAACATACATTTACGCCTCCTCGGATAGGATCGCGCAGCTGCGCGGCAGGCAGAGAAAATCCCGACCGGCGGTGAAAATCGCATCGACGCCGCGTGGAAACAGGGCATGATTGTCCTGCCAATGGCGCAGAAAACCGTCCGGCAAGCCAAGCGGAGCGATTATAGTCCGGTCCTGAATACCAGGACCCTTAAGAGTAAGCGGTTGGCCGCCTTCGAGACTGGTGGCTTCATAAATGAGCGTCACCGAGCGATCAGGATAGTCCTGCGTGCCGGTGGAAAATTGCGCGAATGCCGCAAGCGGGCTTCCTGCTTCGAAAAACGCAAACTGCGCTTCGGTCTTGTCGGCTGTCGTCCCAGCGCCGGTGTGAAAGCTCAGCCAGGCGGGCACGGCACTTTTGCCAAGCCCGCCGCTCAGCCAGACGCGGGTGTCGACGTCACACAGCGTCAGAGCAATGGCCGCCTGTGCCAGACCGAACGGTGCTGGCGGTTGCAGCGACAAGGCAACATTCTGGTGGGTGCCGGGCCGGGCCATACCGTCCATGACGGCCCGAAACACGCTTTGCGCCTCAAATACCGGCTGAGAAAAACCGCCGGTCAGGCTTTCCGCTTCGAGCATCAGTCTTCTCCTCTGACCATGGTGAAGAAATCCACCTTCGTTGCCGCTACCTGTTCTGCTCTAACGCGGTCGCCCTCATTCAGGCGCCGCTCCACAGCCGCCAACAACGGCTCAATCTTGTCGCGATGCGCGTCATCCTGCCAAAGCGCGTCGAAAATTGCTGAGAGCCGCGCCTTTTCCTTGGAAGTACCCAGTGCCTGAGCATGCCCGACCTGGCCGGAGGCCAGCCTGCATGTCGCCCGCGTCACCGTTACTTCGCCCAGATTGAAGGACGCGCCGCCGCCACCGATACGTCCACGTACCATGACCAGACCAGTCTCCGGTCCGCGCAGGAATTGTGCTTCCGGCGCCAACGGCAGCGCGCTCCACAGCACCTTTAATTCGTCCAGATGGGCCGCCGCCAAAAGGTCAACAACTCTTTTTCGATGCACACCATCCGGATTTGCACTTTTTGATCGTGCGCCCATTGCCAAACCTCCATTTGTCTATTAATATAGACAACCATACAACTTATCTTTACAAATATTCCTCCGGGATGACAAGCGTGTGACATGACGGTGCAGAAAGTGGCGGGACAAAAAGCAATCGAAAGACAGACCGGCGTGGCGCTCTGGCGTCAGATTGCCGATCGAATCCGGGTATCGATCAGCGATGGCACCTATGACACGACGGGCATGGTGCCGCCGGAAACGATTCTGGCCGGAGAATTTGGCGTCAACAGACATACGGTACGCAGCGCGCTGGCGGCCCTTGCCCAGGAGGGGATCGTGCGCGCGGTTCAGGGACGCGGCACACTGATCGAGCGGCGTGATCGGATCAGTTTTCCGATTTCAAAACGCACCCGTTTCACGCCCGGAATCGGCGGTCAGGCGCGGGCGTTGGAAGGCCTGTTGCTGGAAAGCGCCGTCGAGACACCCAGTGCGGAGCTGATGGACCATTTGCAATTGGCAGACGGCGTTCAGGTGATCAGGCTGGAAGTGCTGCGCAAAGCGGATGGCCGGGCGGTATCACGCTCCACCAGCTGGTTTCCCCTGCCCCGTTTCGAAGGGATCAATGTGGCCTATCGGCAGAGCGGCTCAATCACCGCCGCCTTCGCCGCCTGCGGCCTTGCCGATTATCTGCGTGTGCGCACCGACATCAGCGCCGTCCACGCCGATCCTTCCGACCGGGATGAACTGGGCCTGTCACCCGGTGCCATCGTGATGATCACCAAGGCCCTGAACACCGATATGGACGGCGTGCCGGTGCAATATGCCGTGACGCGCTTTCCCGCCGACAGGGTGCAGTTCACGATTGAGAGTTGAGCCGTTCAACCACCGCAGGCCACGGTGCAGGTGCCTCATCGCCGATGGCAAAACTTGCCGCGATGACCTGCGCAGCGCGGGTGCCGCTGGCTTCATCGGCGGCATGGACGACAGCCAGAACGTCACCTTTGCTAACAGCGGTCCCCGCCGGCAGGAAACCGCTGAAGCCAACAGAATGGTCAATCCTGTCTGAAGCGCGGTGGCGACCTCCACCAAGGTCGATCACCGCAAGGCCGATATCGCGCGTAGCAACCGTGGAAATGAAGCCGGATTGCGTGGCAAGAACCGGAATATCCAGCACCGATTTGGGGAGATATTGCCCAACCCTGTCGATGAAATCCACCGGCCCGCCCAGCCCATGCACCATGCGTCCGAAAATCTCGGCAGCCCTGCCGTTTTCCACGACTTGACGACACCTGATGTCAGCAGCTTCACGATCCGGCTCGACCCCGGCATTGACCAGCATTTCGGCACCGAGCGCCAGTGTCACGGTTTCCAGCCGGGTCCCCGCCTTTTCACCTCTCAGGAAGGCGACCGCATTGGCTATTTCCACGGCATTGCCTGCACAATCCGCCAAGGGTTCGTTCATATCGGTCAGCAGCGCCGAGGTTCTGGTGCCTGCGCCATTGGCGACCGCCACCAGTGAGCGCGCCAATACCCGCGCCTCTTCGACCTGCCCCATGAAGGCACCATTGCCGAACTTGACATCCATCACCAGGCTTTCCAACCCGCTGGCGAGCTTCTTGGAGAGAATGGAGGCGGTGATCAGTGGCACGGATTCCACCGTCGCCGTGACATCACGGACCGCGTAAAGCCGCTTGTCGGCGGGGGCGAGATCGGCGGTCTGGCCGATGATGGCGCAGCCAATCTCCTCCACCAAGGCATGGAAGACCGAGGCATCCGGCGCAATATCATAGCCGGGTATTGATTCCAGCTTGTCCAACGTCCCCCCGGTATGACCAAGGCCCCGCCCGGAAATCATCGGCACCGCCAGCCCGCAGGCGGCCATCATCGGCGCCAGCATCAACGAGACATTGTCGCCGACGCCGCCGGTGGAATGCTTGTCGGCCACGGGACGGCCCGCCGTCTTCCACGATAGAACCGTACCGCTGTCGCGCATCGCCAAGGTCAGCGCCACCGTCTCGGTATCGCTCATGCCTCGCAGGAAGACCGCCATAGCAAAGGCGCCGATCTGCCCTTCCGACAGTTCATCCCGGCTCAGGGCGCGGATGAAGGTTTGGAGATCGGCACTGGAAAGCTCCGCTCCGTCGCGTTTGCGGCGAATGATCTCCACAGCCTGCATATCAATAGCCGCTGGCTGGGGCCGAGGATTTTTCGCCAGATAGAATGGCCAGGATATCATTCAACAGGCCCGACGCGCCGAAACGGAATGTGGAGGGCATCACCCAATCCTCACCCATGATCGCGCTGGCGTGGCGGAAATACAGGCTCGCATCCTTGACCGTGGAAATGCCACCCGCCGGTTTGAAGCCGACCTTGCGGCCACTGTCGCGGATTTCCTGGAGCATGATATCGGCTGCCTCAAGGGTGGCGTTGACCGTAACCTTGCCGGTCGATGTCTTGATGAAATCGGCACCTTCCGCAATCGCGATCTGCGAGGCACGGCGGGTCAGGGCGGCGCTTTTCAACTCGCCGGTTTCCAGAATGACCTTGAGAATTGCGGGCGAGGCGATCACCGCCCTCACAGCCCGGATCATCTCCATCACGGCCGTTTCATCGCCTTCGATAAAAGCTCGGTAGGGGATGACCAGATCGATCTCATTGGCGCCGTCGGCCAGAGCCGCTTCGGTTTCTGCGACCACCGCCGCAACCTCAAGATCGCCCGAAGGGAAATTGACCACCGTTGCGATCTTCACCTGGCCGTCATGACCAAGCAAGCCGCGCGCCTGTGCTACGAAACGCGGCCAGATGCAGATCGCCGCCGTATGGCCGAATGGCGTAACGGCACGGGTGCACAGTTCATCGATCTCTTCTGGTCTGCAATCGTCTTTCAGATTGGTCAGATCCAGCACCGACAGGGCAACGGCAGCGCATTCGCGCAGTTCACGGCTATCCAAGATCTGCTCCTCCATCAACGATCATTCGCTTGAGGATGGCGGCAAGCCGTCTCCCGCCAATCGGGGCCATGTCCTTGGTCTCCTCGTGGCTGAGTTCGGCGCCCGTCATCCCTGCTCCATAATTGGTGATAACCGACGCCGCCGCAACCTTCAGGCCAAAAAACCTTGCCAGAATGACTTCCGGCACGGTGGACATGCCCACCGCATCGGCACCCAACGTCCGCGCCATGCGGATTTCCGCTGGCGTCTCAAAACTTGGTCCAGAAAACCACATATAGACACCGGATGACAGGGACATATCTTCAGCGTCTGCCGCCCGGCGCATGGCCTCGGCCAATTCTCCGTCATAGGCCTGGGTCATACCGACGAACCGGCCATCCCCCGCCTCGCCGATCAGCGGATTAAGTCCGGAAAAATTGATGTGATCGGTAATCTGCATCACCGAGCCGGGCGGCATATCGGCTCGCAAGGAACCGGCGGCATTGGTCAGGATCAGCGTCGTCACGCCAAGCGCTGCCAGCGTCTCAATGGGCAGCCGCATGGCAGCGGCATCACCCGCCTCGTAATAATGCACCCGGCCCGCCAGCATGATAATCGGCTGACCGGCGAAAAGCCCGGCCACCAGCTCCTTGGCATGGCCGGAAACGCCGCCCTGCGGAAAACCCGGTATGTCGGCAAAGGGAATTCGAACCGCGCTCTCCATCTCGTCCACCAACCCGCCAAGGCCGGAACCGAGCACGATGGCGATGCGTGGCAAAAGCCCGTTCAACCTGTCGATAAGCAGATCGACCGCCGGGGTCATCCGAGTGTATCCGTCTCGAAGCTGAAGGGCAGCAATTCGTCCATGCTCATCACCTTTTGCACGCCCACGTCGTCGCAGAGGTAGATTTTCGTCTCAGTCGAAGCAAATTCCCGGATTTTCTGGCGGCAACCGCCGCAAGGCGGGCAGAGCGCCAGCTTTTCAGCGATGACGGCGATCTCGACGATCTTTCGCCCGCCGCCCATGATCATGCAGCCGATGGCCGTCGGCTCGGCGCACCAGCCTTGAGGAAAAGACAGGTTCTCGATATTGGCGCCAACATAGATCTTGCCATCATCGGCGCGGATCGCAGCCCCGACCGGAAATTTCGAATAGGGCGCATGGGCATGGCGCATGGCATCGCGGGCCGCCTCGAACAGGTCGTGAGACATATTACCGTTCCTTCACATAGGGCACGCCGCCCGCCTTGGGACCATTGGCCGCCCCGATAAAGCCAGCCAGCAGAATACAGGTGAGAATATAGGGCAGAGCCTGGAAAATCTGTACCGGCACTTCACCAATGCCCGGCACCGCCTTGCCCTGCATGAAATTGGACATCGCATCGAGAAAGCCGAACAGCAGGCAGGCGAACATCACAGGCACCGGCTTCCATTTGGCAAAGATCAGCGCGGCAAGCGCGATATAGCCCTTGCCCGCCGACATATCGCGGATGAAGGCCGCCGATTGGGCGATGGCGAGATAGGCTCCGGCAAAGCCGCAGAGAAAGCCTGCAACGATCACCGCCCGGTAGCGCAGCCAGGCAACCGAGATCCCTGCCGTATCGACAGCACCGGGATTTTCGCCCACGGCCCGCAGCCTGAGGCCAAAGCGGGTACGATAGAGCACCCACCAGCTCAGCGGCACAGCCAGAAAGGCCAAATAGGTCAAGGCATTGTTGCCGGAAACGACATTGGCATAGAGAGGGCCGAGAAACGGCACGTCACGCAGGGCATCAGTGCCTGGAAGCACGATCGGCTGAAAGCGGGCATCACCAGGCAATTGCGGGGTGCGTCCGCCCTGACTGAACCAGGCCTGTCCCAAGACCGCTGTCAGCCCAGCTGCGACGAAATTCAGCGCCACGCCGGAAATGATCTGATTGCCGCGATTGGTAATCGAGGCAAAGCCATGGATCAGCGAAAAGCCGATAGACACAGCAATGCCGCCCGCAAGCCCAGCCCAGGCTGAGCCGGTGAGATAGGCAACGCAGGCCGCCGCGAAAGCACCCGCCAGCATCTTGCCTTCCAACCCGATGTCGAAAACGCCTGCCCGTTCGGAAAACAGCCCGGCCAGCCCCGTGAAAATCAGCGGGATCGACAGACGCACCGTGGAGCCCAGGATGCTGACGATCATATCGAAATTATCCATATCGTCAGATCCTCACTTGCTTGACTTGGCTGGGCTAGACGCAGCCGGGCGGGCAATGGTCTGGTAGAAGCGCACCAGTGCCGGTCGGAACATGAATTCCAGCGCCCCTGCAAACAGGATCACCAGACCCTGGATGACCACAATCATATCGCGGGTGATATTGGGCATGTCGAAAGACAGTTCCGCGCCGCCCTGGTAGAGCACGCCGAACAGGATGGCGGCAATGACGATGCCGAGCGGATGGCTGCGGCCCATCAGGCTCACCGCAATACCGACAAAGCCCGCGCCGCCGACAAATTCCACCTGGAGGCGAGCGGAAGCGCCCATCACGGTATTCAGCGACATCATACCGGCCAGGCCGCCTGATATCAGCATGGTGATGATAACGATCTTCACATAGGGAATGCCGGCATAGGCCGCCGCCGAACGGCTGATGCCGAGCGTGCGCATTTCATAGCCAAGCTTGGTGCGCCAGATCAGCACCCAGACAGCCGCCGCCATGACAAGGGCGATGATGAAGGAGACGTTGAAAGGTGCCGGGCCGAGCTTCAGGCCAAACAGCGCCATCAGCCAATCCAGCTTCGGCAATTGACCGCCCACAAGAAAGGTCCGGGTTTCCGGCGCCATCTTGCCCGGCACGATCAGCACATGCACCAGCAGATACACCATCAACGCGGCGCCGATGAAATTGAACATGATGGTGGTGATGACGATATGGCTGCCGCGTTTTGCCTGCAACCAGGCCGGGATCAAAGCCCAGGCAGCCCCGAACAGAGCCGCCCCGATCACCGCAAACGGCATGGTGACATACCAGGGACAATAATGGTCCAATGCCAAGGCCACCAGCGCCGCGCCGAGACCACCGACATAGGCCTGGCCTTCGGAGCCGATATTGAACAGCCCGGCATGGTAGGCAACGGCAACCGACAGGCCGGTAAAGATGAAATTGGTGGCATAATAGAGCGTAAAACCAATGCCTTCACCGCGACCCAACGCGCCCTGGAGCATGAGGACCAGCGCGTCCCAGGGATTTTCGCCAATGATCCACACGACCAGGCCGGAAATCAAAAAAGCCAAGAGCAGATTGATTACCGGCAAAAGCCCGTAGGTGATCCAGTTCGGCAGCGGAATGGAAGCGGTACTCATCAAAACCTCAAGCGGCAATGCCGGCCATCATCAGGCCCAGCGTCTGTTCATCGGCATCTGCCGTCTTTTCGCCCACCACCTTGCCGGCAAACATCACCAGGATGCGGTCGGACAAGGAGCGGATTTCATCCAGTTCCACCGAGACCAGCAGCAGCGCCTTGCCCTTGTCACGGGTTTCGACGATCCGCCGGTGAATGAATTCAATGGCGCCGATATCGACGCCACGGGTCGGCTGGCCGATAATCAGCACATTCGGATCGCGCTCGATCTCGCGGGCAACGACGATTTTCTGCTGATTGCCGCCGGAAAAATTGGCAGTCTTCAATCGGGGATTGGGTGGGCGGATGTCATATTTGGCAATCTCGACCTCGGCAGCAGCGCGGATCGCCTTCGGATCGAGAAACATGCCTTTTCCATAGCGCTCGTCGCGGTGATAGCCGAGAATAGCGTTCTGGCTTTCCTCAAAGGGCAGAACGAGGCCCATATGGTGGCGATCTTCAGGGATATGGGCAAGCCCAAGATCTCTCAATCGAGCCGGATCATAACCCGTGACCGATTTGCCAGCGATGAGGATCTCGCCTGACACCGGCTTGCGAATGCCGGTGATCGCTTCCAGCAATTCGCTCTGGCCATTGCCTGCTACGCCGGCAATGCCGACAATCTCACCTTCACGCACATCGAAGGACACATCATCGACCATGACGACGCCGCGACTGTCCTTGACGGTCAGGTTGCGCACCGACAGCAGAACGTCACGCGGTTGTGCAGGCTGCTTGTCCACCCGCAACAGCACCCGACGGCCAACCATCAACTCCGCCAATTCCTCTACTGTGGTCTCCGCCGTCTTGCGGGTGGCAACGATTTCGCCGCGCCGCATGACGGAAACCGTATCGGTAATCGCCATGATTTCCCGCAGTTTGTGGGTAATTAGAATAACCGTTTTGCCCTGATCGCGCAGCACGCGCAGGATCTTGAATAGGTGATCGGCCTCGGCAGGCGTCAGCACCCCCGTCGGCTCGTCGAGAATGAGAATATCGGCGCCGCGATACAGCGCTTTCAGAATTTCCACCCGCTGCTGGCGACCAACCGGCAACTCCTCGACCACGGCATCGGGATCGACATCCAGCCCGTAATCCGTTTCCAGCTGTTTCAGGGAGGCGCGGGCCGCTGCCGTTCCCTTGGCCAGCAAAGCGCCACCTTCGGCACCCAGCATGACATTTTCCAGTACGGTAAAATTCTCGACCAGCATGAAATGCTGATGCACCATGCCGATGCCGCTGGAAATGGCCGCCTGGCTGTCCTTGATGACCGTGGCCTGGCCGCCGATTTTAATCTCGCCGCCATCTGCCTGGTAAAACCCATAGAGGATCGACATCAGCGTCGATTTCCCGGCACCGTTTTCACCGATAATGCCATGGATCGAGCCCTTGGCCACTGTCAGGTTGATATTCTTGTTGGCATGAACCGGACCGAATTTCTTGTCGATCCCGATGAGTTCAATCGCAGGTGTTTGGGCCACGTGCAAAACTCCGGAGAGAGTATTTCCAGCAAAGATGCGAAGCAGGTTTGCGTCCGGAAATGCAAAAAGAGAGAGAATTTTCGCTGTTCGACGAAAAGCGAAAACGCTCTAACGGACATGAAAAGGGCGCGAGGCGGAATGCCGCTCGCGCCCTCGTTTCAGATCACTTCGGGCAGGAATTGTCTGCCATGTAATCATGAACCTTGACTGTGCCGGCAATGATATCGGCGCGGGCCTTTTCGACAGCCGCCTTCATTTCCGGTGTAATCAACGCCTTATTGTTGTCGTCCAGCGCTGCCATGACGCCGTCTTCCTTGACGCCAAGCACTTCAAGACCAGGCTTGAATTTGTCAGCTTTGGCATCGGCATAGGCGTTATAGACAGCCAGGTCGACGCGCTTGACCATGGATGTGAGCACGGAACCCGGATGCAGATGGTTCTGGTTGGAATCGACGCCAATCGACAGCTTCTTGGCATCGGCTGCGGTCTGCAACACGCCCATGCCGGATGCACCAGCCGCTGCATAGATCACGTCGGAGCCCTGGTCCATCTGGTTCTTGGTCAGTTCACCAGCGCGAACCGGGTCGTTCCAGGCAGCACCCGTGGTGCCAACCATGTTCTGCAACACTTCGATCTTCGGATTGGCAGCGCGTGCGCCCTGCTCATAGCCACATTCGAACTTGCGGATCAGCGGAATGTCCATGCCGCCGACAAAGCTGACTTTGCCGGTTTTGGATGCCATGCCGGCCAGCAGACCAACCAGATAGGAGCCTTCTTCTTCCTTGAAGACCACCGAGCGGACATTCGGCTTATCCACGACCGAATCGACGATCACGAATTTGGTTTCTGGAAATTCGGTCGCGACCTTTTCCATAGCCGAGGTCCAGGCAAAGGACACCGCGACGATCGGGCTGAAGCCCTTGGAGGCAAAATTGCGGATCGCCTGCTCGCCCTGGGTATCGCTGGTCGGTTCGAAATCCCGGAACTTGATGCCGGTTTCCTTCTCGAACTTGTCCGCGCCGTTGAATGCTGCCTCGTTGAAGGATTTGTCGAACTTGCCGCCGGTGCCATAGACGAGCGCCGGCTTGATGTCGGCAGCGAGCGCCGAGGCCGACATGGCGGCCATGGCAAACAGCGTGATTAGGGATTTCTTCATTGTGCAGCCCTGATGTTGCTTGTGTTGTTCTTTATAGGCTTTCCAAGCGCGACGGAGAATTGCGTTGCGACGGCCAGCCCGCCCCCTCTTAGGTTCGGCTGGGCCGCATCCTTGCACGGCTTTCCAAAAAATTCACCAGATTTTTTTCAACTGGTAAATATTAACAGATTTGCTGTTTTTTGAAGCTGAAAGACGAAAAACAAGCCACATCAAAGACTTGTTTGCTGTATTTTTAGCCGACAGGCAGCTCGCGCCCGTATAGCACAGTCCGTTTTAACCACAGGCGTTGTTTGGCAGACAGCGCTGATGGCCTTCCTCGGCGTTATAAAACGGACCCGCCTAAGTAATTTCCATGCTAATTTTCTGTTATTGCCCGGGCGCATACCATGGATTTGGATATCAGGCTGCGAACCGCCCGGCAGGCGACCGCCGTTTATAGCCGACGATCCACAGCAAAAGAGCCAGTGTCAGAAAAACTGCAAAAGCCGGTTGCTGCAATATGCCTTTATCCGCCAGCTGCAAAGCATCGCTGCTGATATGGGCGGTAATTGCCTGCTTGACCACCGCAAGGCTTGCCGGACCGATATCGGCCCAAAGCGAACCGAAACCCGTTGTGACCACATCTGAGGAGGCCACGGACTCTATGGCATCGGTCGTCCCTGCTACGATCGCAAGGACCAGCATGATGAAGCTGAGAATGCGCAATAAAAACTGGATCATAGCCGTCTCCTTCCACCTCACCCGCGCCCGCTTTTACAAGATTGCCCGTCTACGCCCAAGCGCGCAATCCGGGACCAGACAAAAGATTTCCGAGGCTTTGTCGAAAAACTGTCAGATTTGGGTTGATCGCCGCCGAATCCTTGATATATGTCCCGCCCGAACGGTCAAGCTGCCCAGCAGCAAGCTTTTCGAAAAACGGACAGGTGGCCGAGTGGTTTAAGGCGCACGCCTGGAACGCGTGTGTGCGTGAAAGCGTACCGAGGGTTCGAATCCCTCCCTGTCCGCCATTAAATCCCGTAAGCGGTTGATTTTCCATATTGTTGATTTTCTAAACGTCCAGCAAGTTCGATAGAATGTGTTGGCTTTCTGTTTGTGCCATGGCCTTGACGTCTGAACCCGGATACACCGCTTCGAAAAAGCAGTGGTGATCAGACGATGGCGAAAGCAGAAAAACAGATGAAAGCTGCGGAGGTAGAGCGTCTCCGCTCAATGTTTCCCGGCATTTACAGTGATTTTTTGGCGGGCCGCATTGGTTCTCTACGGGTGGCGCTTGAATTGGCGGGACTGCGACCTCAGCGCAGCCGGTTGGAGAAGCTGAAAAACTCCTGGAAAAAGGCGGGCATTGAAGAGCGCCAAGCGTTTATCGCCTGGCTGGCGGCCCAGAAAAACGGCGGGGTACTCGAAAGCGTTTTGTCCCGGTCAACCCTGTCCGTGCAAAAATCTGCCTCCGGCCCGATTGCCAATGGTCGCTACCTGCTGCCGGAGACGATTATCCGCATTGAAGCCATCATGGCGCGGCGTCGCCTGAAGCCGGGCGAGGTCATGCAGGAACTCGGTTTTGGCGCCAATGACAGAAGCCTGTTAAAAGCTCTGGCGCGTAAAGCCGCATTGAGACTGAAAGCCATCGCGGCGCTCGAAAGCTGGCTTGCCGAAAACGAAATTTCCTGACCCCTCGACGCAGGCTTTACACCTTGACGGCGTGCTCCACACGATCCTCGGACCCGAAGAATTTCAGGTAGCGTTCGACTTCGGCGGGTTCGCCCGTTGCCTTCAAGGGATTGTCGGAGAGTTTGACGGCGGGACGGCCATTGGCTTCGGTGATCTTGCAGACGATGGAAATCGGCTTTAGCCCGGCAATGTCATGGGGCGCGCAACCGATGAAATCATTGGTGAGGTTGGTACCCCAGCCAAAGCTCATTCGCACCCGGCTTTCGAAATGGCGGTAGGTGTCGATGATGGCGTCCACATCCAGACCATCGGAAAAAATCAACAGTTTCTGGCGCGGATCGCGACCCATCTTTTCCCACCAGGCAATGATCCTCTCGCCACCTTCGATCGGTGGGGCGCTGTCGGGACGAAAACCGGTCCAATCCGCCACCCAGGGCGGCGCATCGCGCAGGAAAGCCGAGGTACCGAAGGCATCGGGCAAAACGATCAGCAAATTGCCGTTATAGAGCGTGTTCCAGTCCTGAAGCACCTTATAGGGCGCGTTGGCCAGGTCGGCCTCGGTCTTCGCCAAGGCCGCCGCCACCATCGGCAATTCATGGGCATTGGTGCCAACGGCTTCCAGATCCGAATCCATAGCCAGCAATACATTGCTGGTGCCGGTAAAGGCTTCACCAATACCTTCCTTTAGGGCTTCCACACACCACCTTTGCCACAGGAAGCTGTGGCGACGACGGGTGCCGAAATCGGAAATTCGCAGGCCCGGCAATTGCTTCAGCCGCTCGACCTTTTCCCACATCTTCGCCTTGGCACGGGCGTAAATCACATCAAGCGTAAAATAACCAAGTGATTTCAGCGCAGCTCGCGAACGCAATTCATTGATAATCGCCAGAGCCGGGATTTCCCAGAGCGTGGTTTCCATCCATCGCCCACGGAAGGTCAGCTCATATTGGCCGTCGCGCTTGGAAAGCTCGTAGGGCGGCAGACGGATTGTCGACAACCAGGCCAGAAACTCTGGTTCAAAAATCTGGGTGCGGCCATAGAAACTATTGCCTGCCAGCCAGATCAGTTCTTTTTTGCTGATGCCAATTGTGCGGACGTGGTCGAGCTGGGCGCGCAATTCCCCCTCGTCGATCTCGTCGGCGATGCGTACCTTTGTCGTGCGGTTGATCAGCGTGAATGTCACATCAACATCCGGATAGAGTTTCCAGATCATCTGCAACATCAACAGCTTATAGAAATCGGTATCGAGCAGGCTACGCACGATAGGGTCGAGCTTCCAGGCATGGTTATACACCCGCCGTGCAATATCCGCCTTTGCCATTCGTCCTCGCCGCCTGCCATCGGCCTGGTTTTGGCCGCACCATTTCGACCATAGCCTTATGGCTTTGGTCTTTTCCGGGCCAACCTTATCGAAAAAACTGTGACCAAAGTCCAGTGGCCGGGAACTTCATTATTGTCCTACTGCACCCGCCCCCGCCATCAGGGCCCCGTCTATCGCAATCACGGCGTTGTGCTTGGTTGGCTCGGCTGCTGCGGCGCAGTCGTTGGGCGTGTCGTTTCGGTGGCCGGGTCCGTCGAGGGTGCAATTTTCTGCCCCCACCATTCCGCCGGTATCCACGCAACCAGCGCCAGAACCAGTCCTGCCAGCAGAACGATCAGCACGGGTTTGCCGCGAAAGCCCTGCCGCGCCTCGGTCGGCTCCAGCGGGCGCTCTGCTCCCGGCGTTTCGGGCGTCGTATTCAGGTTTCTATCAGCGGGGTCGAAATTGCCTGGTCCTGCCATGCGGAGAGCCTCCATCTGTTTCATACGCAATCATACGTAAACACTCATGAAGGCCAACGTACCGACACGGCAAAGGTTCCGGGATCAGTAGCCCGCAGACCGGTCCACGACATGATCCAGCGCCTCACCCGCCTCAAACCGCGCGATCTGCGTCTCCACATGGGCAAACAGCGCCCGCACATCCGAGGCTGCTGCGGCATGAGGCGTCAGGACGACATTCTCCATGGTCCATAGCGGGCTATCCATTGCCAGCGGTTCTCGTTCAAACACATCAAGCGATGCGCCACCCAGCACGCCCTTCTGCAAGGCGGCGATCACGTCTACTTCCACCTGGCTTCCACCCCGTCCAGCATTGAGAAACACCGGCTTGCCCAGCGCTCCACCCTGTCGCAGCCGTGAAAACAGGCTGCTATCGTAGAGGCCCCGGGTTTCCGGGGTCAGCGGCAAGAGGCCGACAAGGATATCGGTGCGGGCCAGGAACTCATCGATCCGCGCCTCGTCATAGGTGTCGATCCCGTCGATCGCGCGTCTGCGCCGCGACCAACCGATGACGTCAAATCCCATCACCTTCAATTTGTGCGCCGCATCCTGGCCCAGAACACCCAGCCCCATGACACCGACGGTGACATCGCGGGCTTCCGGCTGGAGATCCATCTCATTCCAGACCTTATCGCGCTGCTGTCTGAGATATTGGCCCATATGGCGCAGGTGATAGAGACAGTTCAGCACCACCCATTCGCTCATCCGGTCCGTCAGACTACGGTCAACGAAACGGACAATCGGCAAGTCGGGAAGGCCCGGCAAGGTTAGGACGTGATCGACACCCGCGCCACCGGAAAATAGCACTTTGAGGCCGGACGCTCGGGTAAACAGCGATGGCTCCGGCTTCCACAAAACTGCATAGGCTGCGGCCGACAGGTCCCTGCCAGCATTCTCGGGATCACCGAGATCGATCACCTCACGATCCTGAAAGGCCCCGGCCAGCGCTGCCTGCATGGCGGCGCGTGAAAACTTGAGGTCGATCACCACGGGAGGCTTGGGGGACATGCGGGGGCATCCTTGCAGAAGGCTGATATTATTGGCTGACGCCACCGATATTCATGGCCTTGAGGTCGAATGCGGCAGCCAGAAGCGCCTTGGTATAATCCTGTTTCGGCGCGGTGAAAACCTCCTGCGCCGGCCCCTGTTCGACAACTTTTCCTGATCGCATAACGATGATGTCATTGGCCAGCGCCTTCACCACTTTCAGGTCGTGGCTGATGAACAGATAGGCGAGGTCATGGCGGCTCTGCAAATCGCGCAACAGATCCACCACCTGCGCCTGCACGGTCATGTCCAGCGCCGAGGTCGGCTCATCCAGCATCACGAAGCGCGGTTTCAGCACCATGGCACGGGCAATGGCGATCCGTTGCCGCTGGCCACCGGAAAACTCATGCGGATAACGCCAGCGGGTAGTGATATCCAACCCGACTTCCTCCAGCGCCCAGCAGACCCGGCTGTCGCGCTCTCCTGCCGACAGGCTCCGTTCATGCACTCGCAATCCCTCGGCAATGATGTCGCCCACTGACATGCGCGGGCTGAGCGCCCCGAACGGGTCCTGGAACACCACCTGCAAACGGTCGCGCAGCGGTCGCATCTGCTTGAATGAATAGCCATCGATATTGTTGCCGAGAAAGCCGATCCGGCCCTCAGAGGAGATCAGCCGTGCCAGCGCCAGCCCCAGCGTGGTCTTGCCGGAGCCGGATTCGCCCACCACACCAAGCGTCTGTCCGGCCCGCAGCGTCAGATCGACGCCGTCCACGGCCTTCACATTGCCCACCACCCGGCGCAAAAATCCGGCCTTGATCGGAAACCAGACACGGATTTCCTGCCCTTCCATCACGACCGGCTTTGCCAGATCGGTTTCCGGCGGAACACCGCGCGGCTCGGATGCCAGCAATTTCCTGGTATAGGCATGTTGCGGATTGGCGAAAATTGTCTCGACCGGGCCGCTTTCAACGATTTTACCGCCGGTCATCACACAAACGCGGTCGGCAAATTTACGGACAATGCCAAGATCATGGGTGATGAACAGCATGGACATGCCATGCTCACGCTTCAGCCCGGCCAGCAGCTCCAGGATCTGCGCCTGCACCGTCACATCCAGCGCCGTGGTCGGCTCATCGGCCACCAGCAGCTTTGGCCGGTTGGCAAGCGCCATGGCAATCATCACCCGCTGACGCTGACCGCCGGACAGTTCATGCGGAAAGGCCGAGAGCCGTTTTTCCGGCTCGCGGATGCCGACCTGAAGCAGCAGTTCCAGCGTCCGCTTGCGGGCGGCGTCCCCTGTCAGCGACTGGTGGAGTTCCAGGATCTCGCCAATCTGCTGCTCGATGCTGTGCAGCGGGTTGAGCGAGGTCATCGGCTCCTGGAAGATCATGGTGATGTCATTGCCGCGCACGGCCCGCAAAGCCGGCTCGGACAGGGTCATCAGATCGCGCCCGTCAAACAGGATCTGGCCGGAGGGATGGCTGGCAGCGGGATAAGGCAGGAGTTTGAGGATAGAGGCTGCCGAAACCGATTTGCCGGAGCCGGATTCGCCGACCAGCGCCAGGATTTCGCCCGGTGCGATGTCGAAGCTGACGTGATCGACGGCAAGGCTCTGGCTTTCGCCTTGATGAAAGGCGACCGATAAATCGCGAACGGACAGAAGGGGCGCGCTCATTTGAAGGTCTTCCTGGGATCAAAGGCATCGCGCACCGCCTCGCCGACGAAAATCAGCAGGGACAGCATGATCGCCATGGTGAAGAAGGCCGTCAGCCCCAGCCAGGGCGCTTGCAGATTGCGCTTGCCCTGGGCAATCAGCTCACCCAGCGAGGGCGAACCGGGCGGCATGCCGAGACCAAGGAAATCCAGCGAGGTCAGGGTTGTGATCGATCCCGACAGGATGAAGGGCAGGAAGGTCAAGGTCGCCACCATGGCATTGGGCAGCAGATGGCGGCGCATGATGGTCCAATTGCCGACACCAAGCGCTCGGGCAGCATTGACATATTCGAAGTTTCTGGCCCGCAGAAACTCCGCCCGCACGATGCCGACGAAATGCACCCAGGTGAACAGCAGCATGATGCCAAGCAGAATGAAGAAGCCCGGTGGCAGCAGCGAGGCGATGATCAGCAGAATGTAAAGCAGTGGGATCGATGACCAGATCTCAATGAACCGCTGCATCAACAGATCGGTCTTGCCACCGAAATAGCCTTGCACCGCACCGGCGGACACGCCGATCACGGCGGAAATCATCGTCAGCGCCAGGCCGAACAGCACGGAAATGCGGAATCCGTAAATCATCCGCGCCATGACATCGCGAGCCTGATCGTCGGTGCCGAGCCAGTTCATGTTGCCGAGAATGCAATTGGGGTCATCCGCACCCTGGGGGTAAGCCGAGCAGCGTTGCTTGGCGTCCATCAGCCAGAAGGGCGGCGTTGGGGCCGATTGTGGAATTTCCGAATTCACCGTGCGATAGGAATAACGGATCGGTGGCCAGACCATCCAGCCATGGGCATTGATCTCGTCCGAAACGAAGCTTGAGCGATAATCGGTGACGGCCAGAAAGCCGCCAAATTTTTCCTCTGGATAATT
Source organism: Agrobacterium vitis (assembly GCF_013337045.2). Lineage (NCBI taxonomy): Bacteria > Pseudomonadati > Pseudomonadota > Alphaproteobacteria > Hyphomicrobiales > Rhizobiaceae > Gillisella > Gillisella vitis. The sequence goes on along the minus strand of NZ_CP118259.1, from coordinate 3,701,707 downwards.
GATGGCGACCGGAAACAGGATCTCGCCCTTGTAGGAGGCGATGATTGGCCGGTCATTGGCGATCAACTCGGCGCAGAGGCTGAGACCGAACAGCACCATGAAGATCCAGAAGGACCAGGAACCGCGCCGGTTGGCCTTGAAGTTTTCCAGGCGGCGGCGGTTGATCGGGGTCAGGAACGGCTTTTTCGGCGGTTTGGCCAAGTGTTCGGGAACGGCTGCCATCAGACATCCCTCCGGTCAAAATCAATGCGGGGATCAATCCAGGTATAGATCAAATCCGAGACAAGGCTGACCACGAGGCCCAGCAGCGAGAAGATATAAAGCGTGGCAAACACGATCGGATAATCGCGGTTGATGATCGACAGATAGCCGAGACGCCCCAGGCCATCCAGTGAGAAGATATTCTCGATCAGCAGCGAACCGGTGAAAAAGGCCGAAACGAAAGCGCCGGGAATACCGGCAATGACGATCAGCATGGCATTGCGAAACACATGGCCATAGAGCACCCGATGCTCGCTGAGGCCCTTGGCGCGGGCCGTTACCACATATTGCTTCTTGATCTCGTCAATGAAGGAATTCTTGGTGAGCAGCGTCGTGGTGGCAAAGGCCGAAAGCAGCAATGCGGTCAGCGGCAGGGTCAGGTGCCAGAAATAATCGAGGATCTTCTGCCACCAGCTGAGATCGGCGAAATTATCAGAGGTCAGGCCACGCAACGGAAACCAATTGTAGAAGGAGCCACCGGCAAACAGCACGATTAGCAAAATACCGAACAGGAAGCCCGGCACGGCATAACCGACCACGACGATGCCTGAGGTCCAGACATCGAAAGTCGAGCCGTCCTTGACGGCCTTGCGGATGCCCAGAGGTATGGAAATCGCATAGGACAGCAACAGAACCCAGACGCCGAGCGAGATCGACACCGGCATTTTCTCGACGATCAGGTCGATCACCGAGGTGTTGCGGAAGAAGCTCTCGCCGAAATCGAAGCGGATATAGTTCCACATCATGTCTAGAAACCGGGTGAGCGGCGGCTTGTCGAAGCCGAACTGCTTTTCCAGTTTCTTGATCAGATCCGGGTCCAGCCCCTGGGCGCCGCGATAGTTCGAGCCGCCATCGCCCATGCCGCCCTGGCTGACGATATCGCCACCACCGGAAAGCCGCTGGTCGGCGCTGTCACCCTGCCCGCTTAACTGCGCCACCACCTGTTCCACCGGGCCGCCGGGCGCAAACTGGATGACCAGGAAGGAAATGCCCATGATGCCGACCATGGTCGGGATCATCAACAGCAGGCGGCGCAGAATATAGGCGCCCATCAGCAGAACGCTCCCGTGTTCACCATGCCATCACGTTTTGCCAATCCATCCGTCCTTTATTGCTCTTATTGCTCTTGTCGTATGTTCGGGGCGCTGATTCGCCGTGCCTATTGGTAGCGGCTGAAATGCGGCCTGCAAAGCAGGCTGTCACTGCCTATGCCGCCGCATGGTCATGCATAGGGTTAGTTCGGGGCTTGCTTTGACCACCAGATATCGGGGAAACCGGTTGCGAAATGCGGAAACTCTGCCGGGTGAGCAAGCTTTGACCAATAGGCCATGCGCGCCGTGTTTCCATAGTACATCGGGATGACATAGTGATGAGCCAAGAGGACACGGTCCAGCGCTCTTGTGGCAGTGATAAGGTCATCCCGGCTTTTTGCGAACACGACCTGATCGATCAGCTTGTCGATAGCGGGATCGGATATGCCGGCATAATTGCGGGAGCCGTTTTGATTGGCAGATGCCGAACCCCAATAATTACGCTGCTCATTGCCGGGATTGCGGGTCTGGCCCCACACGGTCCAGGTCATGTCATAGTCGAAATTTCGTAGACGATTGATATATTGAGATGAATCAACGGTCCGTAGACTAGCCTCAATACCGATTTTCCGCAGCATCGTGACATAAGGAACGGCCACCACTTCCAGGATCGGGCTGCTCAAAAGAATTTCGAATTTCAGCGGCTCGCCTGTTGCGGCCTTGACCATTTTACTACCACGGATTTCATATCCGGCCTGCTTCAACAGTGCCACAGCATTGCGAAGATTATCACGCTGCTTTTCAGGCGTCCCGCCAACCGGGTTTATATAAGGCTTTGTGAAAACGTCAGCAGGAACCTCCCCTTTCAAAGCCTCCAGAATGTCCAACTCCCTGCCCTGAGGCAGACCGGACGACGCGAGTTCTGTACCCCAGAAAAAGCTGTCGATGCGCTTGTAGCTGTTGAAAAATACGGTCCTGTTGAGTTCTTCGAAATCGAATGCATAACCCAAAGCTTCGCGGACCCGCTCATCTTTGAAAAGCTCCCGTCGCAAATTGGGAACCATGGCTTGCATAATGCCTGTTGCCCGAAAAGGATTTGGGGTCTCTTCTCTGACGATCCGCCCATCCTTGACGGCTGGAAAATCAAAAGCTGTGGCCCAATGAGCGGCCTTGGTCTCATACCAATAATCGACGGTCCCGGCCCGAAAGGCTTCAAACTCCACATTTTCGTCGGTGAAAAACGTATAAATCACCGTCTTGAAATTATTATAGCCGATGTTGACGTTCAGATCCTTGCCCCAGTAATCCTCCCGCAATTCGTAGCGCACGGACCCACCCGGCGAAAATCCGGCGATGCGATAGGGACCGGACCCCATGATCGGCTCCAACGTCGTCTTGGAAATGTCGCGTGGCTTGCCATCAGGTCCCTGGCCCTCCCACCAGTGTTTCGGAACGATATCCAGTTCGCCGACGATCAAGGGCAGTTCCTTGTTGCCCTTCTGATCGAAAGTAAATGTCACTTCTCGTTCACCGGTCTTTTCGGCTTTCACCACATGGCTATAATAAGAGGTGAAAAGCGGATTGAGCTCCTTGAATTTTTCCAGACTGAAAACAACGTCTTCCGGTGTTACCGGCTGACCATCGGCCCATTTTGCTTGCTGTCTCAGACGAAACTTGACGTAGGAAAAATCAGCAGGATAAGCGAAAGCTTCGGCGAGCAATCCATAGCTCGTGCCATCCTCATCCAAAGACGGCTTCAATAATGTTTCCGTCACCATCGACAGGCGCGGCAATAGTCCTGCGGCAAGTTGGCCTTTATCCAGAACAGGATTGAACGTATCAAATGTCCCATTGGCCGAAAGTTTCAATTCACCCGCCTTCGGAGCATCGGGATTGACATAGTCGAAGCGTTGAAAACCCTCGGGATATTTGGGTGCGTCGATCACGCCGATGGCGTAGCGCCATTGTAACTCCTCTGCGAAAGCCTGGGTGGCCAAGCTCTGTGCGGCACAGAGACCCAAAAACAATGGACCCAAAAACAATGCGCGTATTTTTGCCCCGACGCGGATGACAGCCATAAATTACCCCTCGAATTTCAACAGAAAGGCCGAAAATGCCTTTCCACCTGCGTGACGTCCCACATTCCTGGCGGAGAAAGAGAACCTTGCCGTGGTGATTTGGCTGACAAGATAAGACAAAACCGGGCGAAAGACAGGCTTTGCCACGCAAACCCACACAAACTCTTCGGTTTTGAGGAAAGCCTGGTTCCACTTTTGCCTGACAAACCCTAGTTTGATTGCCAAGTAGATGGATGATTCCGCAAGGATGAGGTGAAATTTGACGAGACGATCAACAGTGCTGCGGGCGATGACAGCCGGGCTGGCGGTTCTTTCACTCGGCCTCGACATGGCCATGGCCGGGCCGGATCAACCGGCAAAACTCGCCTTTCCCCAGGAAACCCTACCCAATGCAGGGCCGTCCACGCCCTATGGTTCCTATGCGCGGGGCTGCATGAGCGGAGCGGTCGCCTTGCCAACGGATGGACCGAATTGGCAGGCCATGCGGCTGTCGCGCAATCGCCGCTGGGGCAATCCCGCGATGATCCAGACCATTGAGCAATTGTCGCGAGATGCGCCAAAAATTGGTTGGCCGGGCCTTCTGGTCGGCGATATCGCCCAGCCGCGTGGCGGGCCGATGGCCAATGGCCATGCCTCCCACCAGATCGGGTTGGACGCCGATATCTGGCTGACCCCGATGCCTGCAAAACGCTTGACCGTGCAGCAGCGCGAAGATCTGCCCTTTACCTCGATGATCCTGAAAGATAAATTCCTGACGATCAATCCGCAGACCTGGACACCGACCCATGCCCGGCTGCTGATGCTGGCGGCAAGCTATCCGCAGGTCGAGCGGCTGTTCGTCAATCCGACCATCAAGAAGAAACTCTGCGAAAGCTGGACGGGCGACCGAACCAATATGGGCAAGATCCGCCCGATCTATGGCCATGACGCCCATTTCCATATCCGGCTTTCCTGCCCGCCCGGTGCCGCGGGTTGCAAGCCGCAAGCGCCTGTTGCTCCCGGCGACGGCTGCGACAAATCGCTGGCCTGGTGGTTTACCAAGGAACCGTGGGAACAAAAGAAACGCGACCCGAATGCCAAGCCCCCACCGCCACCTCGGCCCGTGATGGTTTCGGACCTGCCCAAGGCCTGTGCCGCGGTGCTGGATGCTCCATCTGTCGCCAGCGAGAAACAGGCGACCTTTGGCGGCGCCAAGGCCTATGTCAGTCCGGGGTCTGCCTCGGTGAAAGCCTCGTCAGCCGCCCCTGATGATGCCAACCTGCCAAGCGAGGACGTTCCATCACCGTCGCCGCGCCCCTAAGATCAGGCGGGGGCGGCTTTTCAATTCCCCGCCCCTTGGTATAAGAGATCCGCAAATCGATTTAAACGCTCAGGGGAGAACCAATGGCTGAGCGCCAGAAGATTGCGCTGATCGCGCATGACAAGATGAAGGACGAGATGGCGGCGTTTGCCCGCCATCATCAGAGTTTTCTTGAGCAATGGCAGATTGTCGCCACCGGCACGACCGGGGCACGGGTGCAGGACGCCTGTCCGAAACTGGACGTTCTCAGGATGAAAAGCGGCCCTCTGGGTGGCGACCAGCAGATCGGTGCGATGATCGCCCAGGAAGAAGTCGCCATGCTGATCTTCTTCGTCGATCCCCTCACCCCCATGCCCCATGACGTCGATGTCAAGGCGCTGATGCGACTGGCCATTCTTTACGATACACCGATGGCGCTCAATCGGGCGACAGCTGACCGTCTGTTGCCCGTGATTACGGAATAACATCAAACCGCAAGGCCGAAGCCGCGTGACCAGGAATGGATTTTTCAATGCCAAAACCTCATGACAATGATCACATGCCCTTTCCGGTTCTTGTCGGCGATATCGGCGGCACCAATGCCCGCTTCTGGATCCTCATGGATGCCCATGCTGCGCCCAAGGAATTTGCCAATATTCACACGGCGGATTTCCCGACCATCGACCAGGCCATTCAGGATTGCATTCTCGACAAATCCGGCTTCCAGCCGCGCTCGGCCATCCTGGCTGTGGCTGGCCCCATCAAGGGTGACGAAATCCCGTTGACCAATTGCCCATGGGTCATTCGTCCCAAGGCGATGATTGCCGATCTCGGCTTTGACGACGTGCTTGTTGTCAATGATTTCGAAGCGCAGGCGCTGGCTGCTGCATCGCTCGGGCGCGACGACCGCGAACCAATCGGTCCTTTGAGCGAAACCTCGCTGAACTCCCGCGTCATTCTGGGACCCGGCACCGGGCTTGGTGTTGGCGGGCTGCTTTATACCCACCAGACCTGGTTTCCAGTTCCAGGTGAAGGCGGCCATGTGGATATCGGGCCGCGCAGTGAGCGCGATTGGCAGATTTTTCCGCATATCGAGCGGATCGAGGGCCGGATTTCCGGCGAGCAGATCCTGTGCGGGCGCGGCATCCTGCATCTCTACAACGCCATCTGCGCGGCCGATGGCATTGAGCCTGTATGGACCGATCCCGCCGATGTGACCCAGCATGCCCTGAAGGGCAATGATCCGGTCTGCGTGGAAACCATGACACTGTTCGTGACCTATCTTGGCCGGATTGCCGGTGACATGGCTCTGGTTTTCATGGCCCGTGGCGGCGTTTTCCTGTCCGGGGGTATTTCGCAGAAGATCATCCCCCTGCTGAAGAGCCCGGTCTTCCGCGCCGCTTTCGAGGACAAGGCCCCGCATACGGAGATGATGCAGACAATTCCCACCTTTGTCGCCATTCACCCGCAGGCCGCCCTTTCGGGATTGGCAGCCTATGCCCGCACGCCGTCGAGCTATGGCGTGAAGCATGAGGGCCGTCGCTGGCAGCGTTGATTGCACCGCGCATTGCTCTATGGTCAAAAGCAGCCGGACTGGCTATAGACCGGCTGGCGCGGCCATGATGGTCGCTATGACCAATCGAATGGGAAAGACATTTCTTGCGCGACACCATCAAGACCTCCCTGCCAGAATCGTCGGAAAGCATCACGGCAGTTCTCAAGCGGGTCATCGCCGAAAACGGCCGTGATCATGTGCGCGGCTATGTCTTCGCCATCATCTGCCTGGCAACTGTGGCACTGACGACGGCCTTTACCGCCTGGATCATGGAAACGGTGATTAACGAGGCCTTCGCCAACAAGCGCGCCGATCTGGTCTGGATCATCTGCGTCTCGATCTTCGTCGCCTTTTCGCTGCGTGGCCTTGCCAGCTATGGCCAGGCGGTTGCTTTGTCCAAGATCGGCAATAATATTGTCGCGCGTTATCAGAAGCGGTTGTTCAGCCATTTGATGACGCTGTCGATGGGCTATTTCAACGAAGCCCGCTCGGCGCATCTGGCCGCCCAGGTCAGCCAGAATGTCAATGGGATCAGGGATGTCCTGAACCTGACCGTCACCTCGACGGCGCGGGATCTGCTGAGCCTCATCGGCTTGATCGCCGTCATGCTCGCCAAGGACTGGGTGCTGACGCTGATCGTCTTCGTGGTCGCGCCCCCGGTTCTCTATTCGCTGCGCTATATTTCCAAGCGGCTGCGCAAGGCGACAACGGATTCCGTGATGCTCAACAGCCGGGTGCTCGGCGCCATGCAGGAGAGCGTCCAGGGCATTGCCGTCGTCAAGGCCTTCACCATGGAAGAAGAGCTTGGCCGCAAGGTGGAGGGCATTATCGACAGTGCCGAAAGCCGCGCCAACCGCATTGCCCGTCTGAGTGAGCGCACCTCGCCGATTACCGAGAGCTTTGCCGGTCTCGCCATTGCCGCTGTCATTGCCTATGCCTCTTACCGCACCATTGCCGGTGGCATGTTGCCGGGCGCCTTCTTCTCCTTCATCGCCGCCCTGCTGATGGCCTATGAGCCTGCCAAGCGGCTGGCGAAATTGCAGATCCAGATGGAACGGGCCGTGGTCAATGCCCGGATGATCTATGCCATCCTCGACACCCAACCGCACCAGCGCGACAAGCCGGGCGCTGGCGAATTGAAGGTCAGCGAGGCTCGTATCGAGTTCAAAGACATTCATTTCGCCTATGGCAACGGCCCTGAAATTCTGAAGGGCGTCGATATCACTGCCGAAGGCGGCAAGACCACGGCACTGGTCGGGCCATCGGGGGCAGGCAAATCCACCATCATCACACTGATCCCCCGCTTCTACGATCCGCCGAAGGGCCAGATCCTGATCGACGGGCAGGACATTGCCGATGTCACCAAGGCCTCGCTGCGCAAGCATATCGCCTATGTGTCGCAGCATCCCTATCTGTTTGAAGGCACGATCCGCGACAATATCCGCTATGGCCGTCCGGACGCCACCGATGCCGAAGTGGAAGAAGCCGCGCGCCTTGCCCATGCCCATGATTTCATTGTAGCGCAGCCCTATGGCTATGAAACACCGGTGGGTGAAAACGGCTTGACACTGTCCGGTGGCCAGCGTCAGCGCTTGTCCATCGCCCGCGCTCTTGTGCGCAACGCGCCAATCCTGCTTCTGGACGAAGCGACATCCGCTCTCGACACGGAATCGGAAGCCGCCGTGCAGAAGGCATTGGACGAAGCCATGAACGGCCGGACCGTCGTGGTCATCGCGCACAGGCTGTCCACCGTGGTCAAGGCCGACAAGATCGTGGTGATGCAGGATGGCCGGGTGGTTGAAATGGGCACCCACAGGACACTGACGGAAAGGCCGGAAGGGCTTTACGCGCGACTGAACAACATGCAGGCAACCAATGGAAGTCCTTCGCTGTAAGCACAAAGCCTGTGCAGAAGGACGGATGAGGACGGAGAGAGAGGCATGACAGTTGCATTGAACACAGATCCGATCAGGACTGGACCGATGAAGCTGGTCGTGGTTGGTGTCAGCGGACGCATGGGTCAGGCGCTGGTGCGCGTCATCTGCGAAACACAAGGTGCTGTGCTGCATGCGGCGGTGGGTCGTCCGGGTTCCGCCTCGATTGGCCGGGATGCCGGTGATCTGGCTGGCGTCGGTCCACTGGGTGTTCCCGTCACCGACGATGCATTGGCCGCCTTCGTCAACGCCGATGGGGTAATCGACTTTACCAAGCCGGAAACCTCGGTGGAATTTGCAGCCCTCGCAGCCCAGGCCCGCATCGTCCATATCATCGGCACCACTGGATGTTCTGAAGGCGATGAGGCAAAGTTCGAGGCGGCAGCGCGCCATGCCAGAATCGTCAAATCCGGCAATATGAGCCTCGGTGTCAACCTCCTCTCTGTTCTGGTCGCCCAGGCAGCAAAGGCGCTGGAAGCCTCCGGCTGGGATATCGAAGTGCTGGAAATGCATCACAAGCACAAGGTCGATGCGCCCTCCGGCACCGCCCTTCTTCTGGGGGAAGCCGCCGCCAAGGGGCGTGGCATCGACCTGAAGGACAATGCCGTCAAAGTGCGCGACGGCCATACCGGGGCGCGTGCGCCCGGCTCGATCGGCTTTGCAACGCTGCGCGGCGGCTCTGTCATCGGCGAACATTCCGTTCTGCTGGCTGGCGAAGGTGAGATCGTCACGCTCTCCCATAGTGCCGGTGATCGTTCAATCTTTGCACGCGGCGCTGTCAAGGCCGCGCTCTGGGCGCAGGACAAGAAGCCCGGCCTTTACTCCATGCTCGATGTTCTCGGGCTTTCATCTTCGCAATAATGTTACTCACCAAGATCAAAGAGAGGATTTAGTCGATGACCGGTACCCTCGTGCTCGTACGCCATGGCCAGAGCGATTGGAATTTGAAGAACCTGTTCACCGGTTGGCGCGATCCCGACCTGACCGATCTTGGCGTGCAGGAAGCCAATGCTGGCGGCAAGGCGCTGAAGGATTATGGCATTCAGTTCGATATCGCCTTTACCTCCGATCTTTCCCGCGCCCAGAAAACCTGCGGTATCATTCTCGACAATCTTGGCCAGTCCGCCCTTGAAACCATCCGCGACCAGGCCCTGAATGAACGCGATTACGGCGATCTTTCCGGCCTCAACAAGGATGACGCCCGCGCCAAATGGGGCGAGGAACAGGTGCATATCTGGCGCCGCTCCTACGACATTCCGCCACCGGGCGGCGAAAGCCTGCGCGATACCGGCGCCCGCGTCTGGCCTTATTACCTCACCGAAATCCTGCCGCGCGTGCTGCGGGGCGAAAAGGTGCTGGTGGCGGCCCACGGCAATTCGCTGCGTTCGCTGGTGATGGTGTTGGACAAGCTGACCAAGGAACAGATCCTCAGCGTCAATCTCGCCACCGGCGTGCCGATGGTCTACAAGCTGAACGCCGATTCCACCGTGGCCTCCAAGGACGTGCTGGGCGACATGTCTGGCGCCCATTGAGCACGGTTCACCGGTTCCAATCAATGACGTCAGGGCTCCTCCAAGAGGGGCCCTTATTTTTGACTAAGCCGCATCTGGCCATCTTCAACCTTGTAGCTGCCGAGCTGTTTCAGGAATGTCATGCCGATCAGCGTGCCGGACAGGGCTTTGTCCTTCATCACCATGGCTTGAACCTGCGTGGCACGCACCCCGCCGACCTCAACCCGGTCCAACATCACCACCGCAGCCAAAGTTTCGCCATTGGCGGTATTGACCTTGTATTTGAAATTCAGATCATTACCGCTGAAGCCAAGCCTGCGGGCGGTGGTCTCGTTAATGGCAACCGTGCTTGCGCCTGTATCGATCATCGCATCGACGGTTTTGCCGTTGATGCGGAAAGGCGCGATGAAATGGCCCCGGCCGTCGGCCTTTAGGATCGCTTGACCTGAACCGGCGACCGGCTGCGGTGCGACCGCGAGACGGGTTGCCTCAAGGCTCGCCGCCTGCGATGGCTTTTCCGACGCGGTGTCCGTCCTGTCCTGCAAATAGGCAGGCAATTGCGTGGCGACGAGAACTGTCAGACCGGCAAAGACCAGAACCCTCATCAGCATCGCGTTAATCTCCCACCGTTTTGAAGATAAAAACGCTGACGAGCTTTCACTCCGGTTAACATCACCGTTCAAAAGCAAACCCCGGCGTCGGAAACGCCGGGGTCGAAGCCGTTCGTCGTTAAGAAAATTTTACTTGGTGCCGTACATCCGGTCGCCAGCATCGCCAAGACCCGGCACGATGTAGCCCTGCTCGTTCAGATGGCTGTCGATAGACGCCGTAAAGATCGGCACGTCTGGATGGGCTTCGCGGAAATGCTTCAAGCCCTCAGGAGCTGCCAACAGGCAGACGAAACGCAGGTTTTTGGCGCCGCGCTCCTTCAGCTTATCGACGGCAGCAATGGAGGAATTGCCGGTGGCCAGCATCGGATCGACGACAATCACCAGCCGCTCCGACAGGTTTTCCGGGGCCTTGAAGTAATATTCGACCGGCTGCAAGGTCTCATGATCGCGGTAGACACCGACATGCGAGACACGGGCGGAGGGGACCAGATCCAGCATGCCTTCCAGCAGGCCGTTTCCGGCGCGCAGAATGGAGGCGAACACCAGCTTCTTGCCTTCCAGCACCGGTGCTTCCATTTCCACCATCGGCGTTTCGATGGTTTCCACGGTCAGTTCCAGATCGCGGGTCACTTCATAGCAGAGCAGCGTCGAGATTTCCCGCAACAGCCGGCGAAAGCCCGCCGTCGAGGTTTCCTTGCGGCGCATGAAGGTCAGCTTGTGCTGCACCAGGGGGTGATTGATGACTGTGACGCCGTCCATGGGAAACCTCTTGTCTCTTCCGCTCTATTCCTGACTGTGATGTTTCTTCCAACGAATCGGTGGGATGAGCAAGGCTTGCAGCCGTTAAATCGCTGCCTCATCCCCAGAACCAGCCACTTGCAGCCGCCGCAACAGGTTTTGGCGGGTCGCCTCATCCACGAAAGCCGCTTCGATCGCCGTGCGTGTCATGGCATCGATCTCGACGTCCGAAAATCCCATCTCCGCAGCGATGGCATAGTCATTGGCCAGCGATGTGGCGAAAAACGGCGGATCGTCGGAGTTGATGCATATCCGCACCCCGGCATCAGCCAAGTCGCGCATGGGATGGCTGGCATAATCCTCAAACACCTTGAGCGCGATATTGGAAGCCGGGCAGACTTCCAGCACCACGCCCTCATCCGCCAGCCGCTGTACCAGATCAGCGTCCTCAATCGCGCGCACGCCATGGCCAATCCGGCTTGGACGCACCAGATCAAGCGCGTCACGAACGCTGAAAGCTCCACAGAGCTCGCCCGCATGGATGGTAATGCCATAGCCCGCTTCACGGGCGATGTCGAAGGCCGGGGCGTAATCCGCCACTCGGTTCATCCGCTCCTCACCCGCCATATTGAAACCGGTGATCAGCGGATGGTGGTAATCGGCCAGCCATTTCGCCCGGCGCAGGACGTTTTCCGGCCCCAGATGCCGTTCGCCGATAATCACCATCCGGCATTCGATACCGGTCTTGACCCGGGCCGCGACAATGCCCTCCGCCAACCCTTCGATATAGGCTTCGGCGGACAGTCCCACCGCCTCGCCATGGTCAGGCGAAACAAATAGCTCGCTATAGATCGTATTGACGCTCGCCAGTTCGCTCAGATAGGCCTCAGCCAGGGCGGCAAAATCCTCTTCGCTGCGAAACACCGAGGCGACAAAATCATAGGCCGCTATGAAACTGGTGAAATCCTCCCAGACATACGCGCCATTGCGGATAAAACTGCTGGCGTCGATACCGTATTTCTCGGCTTGGGCCGCGACCAGAGCCGGAGGCGCCGCACCTTCGATATGGCAATGCAATTCGGCCTTCAACAGCGATGCGGTCATAGGAAACTCCCGCCATGGCGACCCGGAGCAATGCCGAGATGGGCCGCAATTGTCTCACCGATATCCGCATAGGTGTCGCGAATACCGAGAGAACGCGCCCGGATGCCGGGACCGAACGCCATGATCGGCACCCGCTCACGCGTATGATCGGTGCCACGCCAGGTCGGATCGCAACCATGATCGGCGGTCAGGATCACCATGTCGCCGGGGATAAGCTTGCGGTAGACATCCGGCAGCCAGAGATCGAAGGCTTCAAGCGCCGCAGCATAGCCCGGCACATCGCGGCGATGGCCGTAGAGCATATCGAAATCGACGAAATTGGTGAAAACCAGATCGCCCTCTGCTGCCTCATCCATCACCGCCAGCGTCGTCTCCATTAGTGCGGCATTGCCATTCGCCTTGATTTCGCGGCCCGTCCCCTGATGGGCGAAGATATCACCGATCTTGCCAATCGCATGCACCGTGCGGCCCGCTTCACTCAGCCGGTCGAGCAGCGTCGGCTCCGGAGGCAGGACCGAATAATCCCGCCGATTGCCAGTGCGTTGGAAATTCGAAGCGCTATTGCCGATAAAGGGGCGGGCGATCACCCGGCCAATCCTGTAGGGGGTCAGCAACTCCCTGACAATTTCGCAGAGCCTTAGCAAACGCTCCAACCCGAACACGTGCTCATGGGCGGCAATCTGGAAGACGCTGTCGGAGGATGTGTAGCAGATCGGCTGGCCCGTTCGGCAATGCTCTTCGCCCAACCGGGCCAGGATGTCAGTGCCGGAGGCATGACAATTGCCGAGGATTCCGGGAAGATCGGCGCGTTTGCAGATCTCGGCGACGAGATCGGCTGGAAAGGCATCGCCTTCTTGCGGGAAATAACCCCAGTCGAACATGACCGGCGTGCCAGCAATTTCCCAATGGCCGGACGGTGTATCCTTGCCCCGGGACACTTCATTGGCCGCACCGTAAAGACCAAAGACCCGCTCCGGCAGGTCCATGCCCGCAGGCAGGCTGCCGCTGGCCAGGCTGGCAATCTGCAACAGGCCCAGCGCCGACAGGTTCGGCAACATCAGGGGTCCGGCTCTCAGGCCATCGCGGTCTCCGGCACCGGCGGCGCAGAATTCTGCGATATGGCCCAGCGTATCGGCCCCCTCATCGCCATAGGCTGGCGCATCGGGGGCGCCGCCGACACCGAAGGAATCGAGAACAAACAGAAAGGCTCGCGCCATGCTTCACCCGTCAGCCCGGTCTTGCCTTGCATTTCACCTTGAACCACTTCGGGATTAAAATGAAATCAGGCAGCATCGGGCAGTTGAATATCAATCGGACGGATTGAATAGACATTTAGGCAGGCAATGGCAAATCTCTGATCAAATCAGCAATCCGAGCAGGCAATTTCACCGTTCTCCCGCTGACGGAAGTAATAATCCCTGGCGATGGTAATGGTGTTGACGCTCGATCCCGAAAATCCCGGCAGATAGGTGACAAGCTCATGCGGCACAGTCAGCTCCGCGTGGACAAAAAAGGCATTGGCAGCCGCCATGCCGGACGGAAGTGTCACCGTTGCACCTGTTTCATAGGGTTTGGATCCATCCTGCGCCCAGGACCAGGCAATCGTCGCCTTGACATTGCTGTCCACCTTGATGCCGGTGATCTTCAGCGCATAGCCCGTGGTCGCTGTTGGCGCGAACATGGCTTTCAGCACATCCGGCATAGTCGCCAGAAAGGTCTTGTTGACCGTTGTCTGCTGGCGCGCGACGATATCGGCGATGGCCCCGGCGCTGGTGGTGGCGCGCTGGGAAACGCTGAGCGCCATGGTGAGTTCGAACGCCCCCAGATACAGAACCAGAAGCAAGGGCACGATGAGGGCAAACTCCACCGCGCCCACGCCGGATCGATCCACGGCCAATCGCTGGAAAGGTCTGCACAGACGCAACATCAACACAGATATCGACCTCATGGATAATTCTCGTTCTGGAATGCCATGGTCGACACGATCAGATAATCTGAGTTGCTGGAAACGCCGGGGCGATGGATCGTGGCGATATAGGGACGGACAAGATCCGTGGTGACCGGCCAATAATAAAAGGCGCGCAGCATATTGATCGAACTTGCTCCACCCGGCGTGAAGGCAAAACTGGACGTATCGAGACTGCCCGCCGTCGTGGCGATGGTGGTGGGCATGGCAGAAAACGCCGAGAAGGTTCGCACATCGAGCCAGAGCCGGTTGGGCGTCGCGACTTCATCCGCGTCGCAGGTGAGGAGAAAGGAAATCTCGTTGCAGAACAACTGACGGAATTCCGTGGCCGTTTTATCGGTGCTACGGGCCTGGTTATAGGTGATATTGCCGGTGCGCAATTGCCTGCCGAGCGTGTCGACCGCTGAATTGACGGTCTGCTCCGCAATGAAAGCCACGAATGTTTCCAGAATGGCAAAAATGATCAGGAAGTAAGGAATGGCCAGAATGGCGAATTCGATGGCCGCCGATCCGTCACGGGAACGACGCAAACGCCTGGCCGCTAATATCCATCTGCGCCATCGTCCGTCGCGTTTGTCACGGGTGCCATCTGGAAAGACCATCGCTGAATGCCGGTTGTTGTGCCTGATAGCAAGCTAGGGCTGGATCTATTTAATTTTCGTTGCCGAATTCCTTCAGTTTGAACAGGATGATACGGAAACGACCAAAAAATTAATTTTAGATATTCTGAATAAATTCATGTTATTACTGCATGATTTCTTATGCAGGAGCGAATTCAGGAAAGATATAGCCGATAACGCCCGCCATATCCGCCCAGTGTTTTCGCGCTTACCGCTATTGGGCGGTGACGCTTGACGTACTGTTGCTGGAGGACGCATCTCCAGTGGAATTTCCAGACTGCGAATGCTGCTCGCAGCTTGGCGTGCAGGACAGAACGGTGCGTTGCGTCTGTTTGTATAGCCGCACTGTATTGGCTTCATCGATAGAGACAAGAATGCGCTCGTCGAAAATCGCATTGCCCTGGCTGTCAAGCAGAACCAAATTCGTCGTTCCGAAGCTTCGCCCCGTCAACACGATGGTTTTCGGGTCTGCCACGGTGGCATCGGCGACTTTCTCATTGCCGATGATGACCTTGCTGACCGGCCGATCGAGTTTGAGAATGCGGGCCTGGTTCATGACCACGCGCAAAAGCGGGTCTTCAGCATGCGCTGTGCCGGAAACTGTCGACATTCCCGCAAGCAATAACGCAAAACAGCAGCGAAACGACATCGTCAATGTCATGGAAAATATTTCTCTCGTGCAGATCAGATCCATAGATTGAGATAAAATGGTAAATGAACCCTAAAGCCACCGTCTCCTGTCAGGACATAATACGGTTCATCTCGCAATAAACACTGGCATATCAGCGGCCACAACTGACACATACTTGCATAATTTTGCATGTAAACATGCTGTAGGCTGGCCTTTTTCCGGAGTGAATACAATTTTTCCGACTATCTTTCGGCTTCATTTACCACACTGAAATCAAGCTGCCGTTCAAGGATAATTAACTTGTTTTCTTAAGGCGATAGCAATGCGGCGACCTGTAATTTCAGCTCAACCGGACAACAAAAATAGTTGGCGGATAAGAAAAACCTTATGGAGCAGGAGAAGAGCATGTCCAAGATTTTCGCACGTTTTATGAAGGACGAATCCGGCGCAACCGCCATCGAATACGGTTTGATCGCCGCTTTGATTTCCGTCGCACTCGTGGCTGGCGCAACGTCGCTCGGCTCGAGCCTGAACAATACGTTCACCAATCTGACTACGCAGATGAATAAGGCGGCCACAGCATCCAAGTAATGTCGTTGCTAAAGCTGATAAGATATTAGGGCATTTTCTTGTCTGAAAATTCTTAAAACTTTAGAATATCTCACCGGTTCAATGCAGAGTGAAATACCCTAACAGGATGCCGATCTGCATTTTTACGTCAACCGATCAGTAGAAACATTTCACTGATCAGAACAACACTGTGGAGCATGAAAAGCGCATGTCCAAGTTTTTCGCACGTTTTATGAAAGATGAATCCGGTGCAACGGCCATCGAATACGGCCTGATCGCCGCTCTGATTTCCGTTGCACTCGTTGCTGGCGCAACCACACTCGGTACCAGCATTGGCAACACCTTTAATAACCTGACAACGCAGATGAATAAGGGTGCGGACGCAACCAAGTAAGCTTGAAACGAGCCGCCTCAAGGCTATAAGAGCCGCCTCGCAAGGGCGGCTTTTCTCTTTAATGGACGGGAGAGCTTACCTTAAATATTTCCCACCCCAAATATTCTGAGTGACCAGAATTTTCAGTCCAGAGAATGATTCGGTAATGGCTTTGCGCCATGGTCGATTCTTTAAAATCACGTCGTCAAAGGGTTCATCCGCCATGCTGGCTGTCACGCTGTCACTGATTTTTCCTCTTTGTCTGGCGCTGGCGGCCTTTACAGATCTGTTCGAGATGAAGATCCCCAATGCGATCCCCCTTGTGCTGCTTATCGGTTTTGCCATCCTCGCTCTGGTGTTGGGCCTGCCTATAGGATTGGCCGGACTGCATCTCACGGCGGGTCTGATCGTGTTTTTCGGTTGCTTCACGCTGTTTGCATTAAACGTCATGGGCGGCGGCGACGCCAAGCTTTTGACGGCTGCTGCCGTATGGTATGGTTTCAATATCAGCCTGGTGGAATTTCTGATTGAAGTCGCGGTGTTCGGCGGCGTGCTGACCCTGATGATCCTGGCTTTGCGCAGCCAGGCCAATACAGTAATGGCCCTTGGACTGCGCCTGCCGCGCTCGCTGATTGTCGAGAAAAAAATTCCCTATGGTATTGCCATCGCCATTGGCGGTTTTTGCAGTTTTCTCAGTGCCCCAGTGGTGACATTGGCCTTGGCGACAGTTTCGCCGAACTAAATCCGGCAATATTTTGTTAACCACGCCAGTAAGGCGGTTGTTAACTATAATTACACCAATTTCTGTTCTTTTCGACCTTAAGAAAGCTTCCGCCGACTTAAGGACAGACCATGAAGCCCGCCCGCATTCTCATTCTCTTCGTCGCCGTGGCCGCGGCCGGTCTGGCCGGTCTGCTGGCCATGGGGCTGAGCGGGCAAAAGCGCGTCGTGGTGCAGCAATCCGAGCCTGTGGTGACGAAGGAACCGACCACCAAGGTGCTGATCGCCGCCGCCAGCCTGCCGGTCGGCGCCCGCCTGACCGATAAGGCCATGCGCTGGATGGACTGGCCGAAGACCGACCTGGTCGACGGTTTCGTGACGGAAGAGAACCGTCCCCAGGCCTTGAGCGACCTCGCCGGGCTTGTCGTGCGGCTACCGATTTTCGAAGGTGAGCCGATCCGAATCGAAAAGATCGCCGACGCCTCCAGCCGGACCCTTTCAGCGCTGCTTCCAGCCGGAAAGCGGGCAATCTCCACGGAAATTTCCGTGGCAACCGGTGCTGGCGGCTTCATCCTGCCCAATGACCGGGTCGACGTAATCATGGTCCGCAAGGGCGATAACGATAACCATCTGACCGAAACCGTGCTGTCCAATGTCCGCGTTCTCGCCATCGACCAGCAGATCGAGGAAAAGAACGACGGCACCCGTTCGGTCATCGGCACCACCGCAACACTGGAACTCACACCGGAGCAAACCAAGGTGCTGACGGTTGCCCAGCAGATGGCCGAGCGCCTGTCACTGGCGCTGCGCTCAGTGGCGGATGCCCAGGAGCAGGACAATAGTTCCGCCAGCTACCTGCTGAGCGGCGATAGCGGTGGGCCACAGGTGCAGGTCATCAAATCCGGGCAGATCGTCAAGAGCGCGGGAGCTGCAAAACAATGAACGGACGATTTTCCATGCGCCTCGCCCCTGCCCGCCTGCTGCGGATCATGATCACCGGCAGCCTTTCGCTCGGCCTGTCGATTACCGGCTTGCCGGGAGAAAATATGCTTGTCTGGCGTGCCGACGCGCTCGCCGCCGGTGCCCAGAGCCTGGTGCGCATCGCCCAAACCGGCCCCGGTGTGCGGCGTGACCTGAAGCTTGGCCTCAACAAGGCCATCGTCGTCGATCTGCCGGAAGATGCGCATGATATCCTGGTGGCCGATCCGGAACTGGCCGATGCCGTCACCCGCACCTCCCGCCGGATCTATCTGTTCGGCAAGAAGGTCGGCCAGACCAATATTTTCATTTTCGGGGCGGATGGCCGCGAGATCGTCAGTCTCGATCTGCAAATCGAACGGGATATCGAGGGTCTGCAAACCAACCTGAGCCGGTTCATCCCTGAGTCCAATATCAAGGTCGAGATCATCTCTGACAACGTGGTGCTGAGCGGCACAGTGCGCACCCCGCAGGATTCGTCGCGGGCCGTCAGCCTAGCCAAGGCTTTCCTCCAGGGTGGTGAAGCCACCACCCGCGGAGAAACCGCAACCAGCAACAGCAGCGGCGACGGAGCGGTGGCGATCTATGCGGAAGATCGTCAAACCTCGCAGATCGTCAACATGCTGACCATCGAAGGCGAAGATCAGGTCACGCTGAAAGTCACCGTTGCCGAAGTCAGCCGTCAGGTGCTGAAACAGCTTGGCGTCAGCGCCAGCGCTACGGATGGCACCAGCGGCATCAGCTACGCCAATCCTTCCAACCTCGGCAATTCCGTCGACGTCGGCGGGACCGCCACGATTTCCAAGACCTTCGGCAGCTTTGGCATCAGCGCTTATGTCAACGCCATGGAACAGGCGGGTGTGATGCGCACGCTGGCTGAGCCCAGCCTGACGGCAATTTCCGGTGAACAGGCGAAATTCTATGTTGGCGGCGAATATCGTCTGGCAGCCGGCCAGGAAATCAGCACCGACAGCACCACCGGGGAGAAAACCGTCTCTCGCACGACCTCGACCGTCGATTACGGTATTCAGCTGAACTTCCGGCCAGTCGTGCTGTCTCCGGGCCGTATCAGCCTGGCGATCGAAACCAATGTTTCCGAACCGACCTATGAAGGATCGGTGGTAGAGGGCAATTCGGATGCGTCCATCCCTGGTTCCACCTATCTGTCGATCCGCAAGCGCGAAGCCTCGACCACGGTCGAGCTGCCCTCCGGTGGATCGATTGTGATTGCCGGTCTGGTTCAGGACAATGTCCGTCAGGCCATGTCTGGACTGCCGGGTATTTCGAAAATCCCGATCTTCGGCACGCTGTTTCGCAGCAAGGATTTCGTGCGCAACGAAACCGAACTGGTGATCATTGCCACGCCCTATCTGGTCCGGCCCGTCACCCGCAATGCGCTGGCGCGTCCCGACGACAATTTCAATCCTGCCGGAGACGGCGCCATGTATTTCCTGAACCGCGTCAACAAAGTTTACGGTCGCAAGGAAGCCACGGCAAACGGCGCCTATCACGGCACCGTCGGCTATATTTACAAATGAGGGCGGACACGATGATACTTCACCCTACCTTGTCCGTCACACGCGCTTGCGCGCTCCTCCTCGGATTGATGGCCATCCTGCCGCTTAGCAGCTGCGGCGGCATGAAAGACGAGATGTCCACCGGCTCTATCCCAGACGATTACCGGACCCGCCACCCGATCATCGTCACCGATGTCGAGCATTCGCTGGATCTTCCGGTCGCGCAGGGCTCAGGCCGCCTGACGATCGGCATGAGCGATGCGGTGACGGGCTTTGCCCAGGATTACCGCAATGCGTCCACCGGCTATGTGCAGATTCTGGTGCCACAAGGATCTCCCAATACAATGGCGGCCTCCAGCATCGCTCGCCAGGTGCGCAGCCTGCTGGTATCCAAGGGCATTGCCGCCCCCAAAATCGTTGAACGGCCTTACCGGATCGGCGCAACAGGTGATGCCGCGCCGATCCGGCTGAGCTATGTCGCAACCACGGCGGTGGCTGGACCGTGTGGCCAATGGCCGGAGGATCTCTCCAACGACACGGCGCAGAACAAGAACTGGCAGAATTTCGGCTGCGCCTCCCAGGCCAATCTGGCCGCGCAGGTGGCCAGCCCGACGGACCTGATCGCGCCGCGCGGTATGACGCCGATCGATGCCGAGCGGCGCTCGACGGTGATCGACAATTATCGCGACGGCAAGGACACCTCAACCACGACATCCACGGATTGATCGACAAGGATCGCGGGGGCAGGCTGATGAATACCATCAAATACGATATCGCCGGATCGAAAGAAGACGGCCTGGCTGCGGAGCCAGTGAGAACCGGCAATCTCGAGCAATTGCGGCCCTTGCCGCGCATTTCCGTCCATGCTTTCTGCATCTCGGACAGTGTGCTGGCAGTGATGGAAGAGGCCGCCCGTGACCGGCGCATGACAAAGGTCAGCATGCGGGTAACAAGCGGCGGCATTTCGGCAGCGGTCAATATGTTTGCGGGGGCGCCGACCCCCAATCTGGTCATTCTGGAAACCGATGCGAAGCCTGAGAACCTGCTTTCCGAGCTGGCGCCGCTGGCCGATGTCTGCGATCCCTCGACCCGTGTCATTGTCGTCGGACGCTATAACGACATCGCTCTTTACCGCGAATTGATGCGCAACGGCGTCTCCGATTATATCGTTGCGCCGGTCAGCATGGCCGACGTCATCGGGGCCTTGTCATCGATCTTCATCGACCCCGATGCCGAGCCGCTTGGGCGCAGCATTGCCTTCATAGGCGCAAAAGGCGGCGTCGGCTCCTCCACCATCGCCCATAATGCGGCCTTCATGATCGCCTCGCTGTTTTCCTCCGAAACCATCCTGGCCGACCTGGACCTGCCCTATGGCACGGCCAATATCGATTTTGATCAGGACCCGGCCCAGGGCGTAGCCGAAGCGGTCTTTGCTCCGGAGCGCCTGGACGAAGTGTTTCTCGACCGGCTGCTGACCTCCTGTTCGCAAAACCTGTCCCTGCTGGCCGCCCCCTCCCTGCTGGACCGGGCCTATGATTTTGAGCGCGGCGCCTTCCTACCGCTGTTGGAAACCCTGCAACGCAGCGCCCCAGTCGCGGTTCTGGACCTGCCGCATAGCTGGAATGAATGGACGCTGGCGCTGCTGGCGGAAGTGGATGAGATCGTCCTGACCTGCGTGCCGGATCTTGCCAATTTGCGCAACGTCAAGAACCTGCTCGATGCCTTGAAGCGGTTGCGGCCGAACGACAAGGCACCGCATCTGATCCTCAATCAGGCCGGTATGCCGAAACGGCCGGAAATTTCGCCCAGCGATTTTTTCGAACCGCTGGACATGCAGCCAGCCGCGATCATTCCTTTCGATATTCAGCTGTTTGGCAATGCAGCCAATAGTGGCCGAATGATCGCCGAGATCGACGCAAAAAGTCCGACGGCGGAGACGTTCTCGCAGCTCGCCCATCTCATCACCGGACGGGTCAGTATCAAGAAGCCGAAAAGACCGGGTCTCAGCACGATCTTCGCCAAGCTGGCCCGCAAGTAAACATGCAACCGAGGGCGTCTCGCATAGACGCCCGACTGGAACGAGACAATGTTCGGTAAACGAGGAAATGAAGGGTCTGTAAAGTCCGGTTCCGGCATGGCGCCGCCGGTCTCGGCACTGTCATCGCCCGGCATGCCAGCATCCGTGTCGGCCTCCGGACGGATCGAACCGGGTCGGGCCGAGCCACCCAGGCCAGCCGCTCCCGCCGATCCCGCGCAGCGTCGTCGCCAAAACCGGACCGAGGATTATTACGATACCAAGAGCCAGGTTTTTTCGGCGCTGATCGACACGATCGACCTGTCGCAGCTTGCCAAGCTGGACGCGGAAAGTGCGCGCGAGGAAATCCGCGATATCGTCAATGATATCATTTCCATCAAGAATTTCGCCATGTCGATCTCCGAGCAGGAAGAGCTGCTCGACGACATCTGCAATGACGTGCTGGGCTACGGCCCGTTGGAACCCTTGCTGGCCCGCGACGATATTTCCGACATCATGGTCAATGGTGCTGGCCAAACCTTTATCGAAGTCGGCGGCAAGACCATCGAATCGGACATCCGGTTTCGTGACAATTCCCAGCTTCTCTCGATCTGCCAGCGCATCGTCAGCCAGGTTGGCCGCCGCGTCGATGAGAGCAGCCCGATCTGCGACGCCCGCCTGCCGGATGGTTCGCGCGTCAACGTGATCGCTCCGCCGCTGTCCATCGACGGTCCGGCGCTGACGATCCGTAAATTCAAGAAGGACAAGCTCAATCTCGACCAGCTGGTCAAGTTTGGTGCCATTACGCCGGAAGGTGCGCAAGTCCTGCAAATCATCGGGCGGGTGCGCTGTAATGTGGTGATTTCCGGCGGCACCGGCTCGGGCAAGACCACCCTGCTCAATTGCCTGACCCGTTATATTGACGCCGACGAACGGGTAATCACCTGCGAAGATACAGCAGAATTGCAATTGCAGCAGCCGCATGTCGTCCGGCTGGAAACCCGCCCGCCGAATATCGAGGGCGAAGGCGAAATCACCATGCGTGATCTCGTCAAGAACTGCCTGCGCATGCGGCCGGAACGAATCATCGTCGGCGAGGTGCGCGGATCGGAGGTCTTCGACCTGTTGCAGGCGATGAATACCGGCCATGACGGCTCAATGGGCACCATCCACGCCAATACCCCACGCGAATGCCTGAGCCGTATGGAATCGATGATTGCCATGGGCGGCTATTCCCTACCGGCAAAGACCGTGCGCGAGATTATTTCCGGCTCGGTCGACATCATCATCCAGGCCGCCCGTCTGCGCGACGGGACACGCCGCATCACCCAGATTACCGAGGTGGTGGGGATGGAGGGCGATGTGATCATCACCCAGGACCTGATGCGCTTTGAAATGGAAGGCGAGGACCTGACCGGCAAGATCATTGGCCGCCATGTCTCCACCGGCATTGGCAAGCCGCATTTCTGGGAACGCGCCCGCTATTACAACGAGGAACGGCGCCTAGCGGCGGCGCTCGACGCCATGGAACAGAAAACCGGTGTAGTCTAAGCCCATGAACATCAATGTGCTCGCCATCGTGCTTCTTGCAGCCCTCGCGGCGGGATCGCTGGCCTATGTCCTGTTGTTTTCACGGGTGCAGGCCGACAAGAAAACCGCCACACGCCTCGCCCGGGTGAAAAATGCGGAAGCCGATACCGCCAAGAAACAGGTGGCGCGCGACCGGGTTCAGGAGCTTTCCAAGCGACGCAAGTCCGTGCAGGACACGCTGAAGGAAATCGAACGCAAGCAGAATGAGAAAAACAAGAAAATCTCCAACCAGTCGCTGAAACAGCGGCTCAGCCAGACCGGCCTTGATGTCAGCCTCACCCAGTTCAGCATTGCCAGCACCACCCTTGGCCTGGTGTTTTTCTGCCTGTGCTTTGTCCTCGGCATGTCCCTGTTTGTGTCCTTGGGTATCGCCTTTACGGCGGGTGCCGGCCTGCCGCGCTGGATCGTCAGTTTCCTGATCCGCCGACGCCAGGAAAAATTCCTGACAGAATTTCCCAATGCGCTGGACGTGATGGTGCGGTCGATCAAATCTGGCCTGCCGCTCAATGATTCCCTGAGGATGATCGCTGTCGATGCGCAGGAACCGGTCAAAACCGAGTTTCGTCGTGTGGTCGATGCCCAGCAACTGGGCATAACGGTGCCGGAAGCCTGTGCGCGCATGTTCAATTCCATGCCCCTGCAAGAGGTCAGCTTCTTTGCCATCGTCATCGCCATCCAATCCCAGGCGGGCGGCAATCTCTCCGAGGCATTGGCCAATCTGTCGAAAGTGCTGCGCGAACGGCGAAAGATGAAAGCCAAGGTCAGCGCCCTGTCCATGGAAGCCAAAGCATCGGCGGTGATCATCGGCGCGCTGCCCTTCATCGTCGCCTTTCTCGTCTACATCTCTTCCCCCGCCTATATCATGGTGCTGTTTACCGACCCGCGCGGCCATATGATTTTGGGAGTGTCGGCGGTGTGGATGTCGATCGGTATTCTTGTCATGCGCAATATGATCAATTTCGACATTTGAGGACATGCGATGTCTGCCGATCTTGCCGCCACACTCACCAACCCGACCCTGTTGATCGCCGTATTGGTGGCCATTGCGGTTTTTGCGACCCTTTACACCCTGATTTCACCGCTGCTGGAGCGGAGCGACCTCAACAAGCGGATGAAGGCGGTGTCCTCCGAGCGCGAACTGATCCGCGCCCGTGAGCGGGCCAGGATGAACAGCGAGGGCGGGCGCGGCAGCCTGCGCAATACCGACAACAGTTCGGCGCGCAAGATCGTCGAGCGTTTCAACCTGCGCAAGGCGCTGGTGGACGACAAGACCATGGACCGGCTGAAAACCGCTGGCTTGCGCTCCCAAAATGCCCTGAACATGTTTCTGACAGCCCGTTTCCTGCTGCCCTTCCTGTTTCTGGCGCTGGCAACCACCTGGATTTTCGCCTTGCACAACATGCAGTCCAGGCCGTTTGCCGTGCGTTTCCTGGCGGCGGTTGTGGCGGGTTATGTCGGCTTTTACCTGCCCAATATCTATATTTCCAACCGTATTACCAAACGGCAGCATTCGATTCGACGC
The DNA here is from genome assembly GCF_013337045.2 of Agrobacterium vitis. Classification (NCBI taxonomy): domain Bacteria; kingdom Pseudomonadati; phylum Pseudomonadota; class Alphaproteobacteria; order Hyphomicrobiales; family Rhizobiaceae; genus Gillisella; species Gillisella vitis. The sequence goes on along the minus strand of NZ_CP118259.1, from coordinate 3,677,104 downwards.
GCTTGGCCCGATGCGCTGGATCTGATGCTGATCTGCGTCGAATCCGGCATGTCGATGGAAGCAGCGATGCGGCGCGTCGCCGATGAAATGGCGTCTCAATCTCCGGCGCTGGCCGAGGAAATGGTGCTGACCACAGCGGAACTGTCCTTCCTTCAGGACCGCCGCACGGCCTATGAAAACCTTGGAAACCGCACCCAGTTGGAAATCGTCAAATCCGTCTGCCAGGCACTGATCCAGGCGGAACGCTATGGAACGCCGATCGGCCAGGCCCTGCGCGTTCTGGCGCAGGAGGGCCGCGACGAGCGGATGAATGCGGCGGAAAAGAAAGCCGCCGCCCTGCCCCCAAAGCTGACCGTGCCGATGATCCTGTTTTTCCTGCCGGTGCTGGTCGCAGTTATTCTTGGCCCAGCCGGTATTCGCGTCTCGGACCGGTTCTAGGTATTTTGGTATAGCTAAGCGTTTGATGGATTTCACGATCCGATGCCAGTTGGCGAAACCGTGATCAGCTAGGCCTGCCTCATGCCCTTTTGCCCATGCTTCGGCCTTCCTATATAAGAGAAGACAGGCCCAGCTTTGGGCAGGCACGAAACGGGCCATCGATTGTTTGTCAGGAACACCGCTCACCGATTTTCCTGATCCGACAAGCTTGAAAAGGGGACTGGATATCCGCTCCTTCGGCACGGTGTCAGCAAATGGAGATCGACATGCAGAACCGAGCAGCAAGATGGACAGCAGCGCTGGTGGCAGCAGGCTTGACCATGGCGGGACCGGTCATGGCGGACCAGAATAAGAAGCCCGCCCTGGATAACTGGTCGCAACCCTTGAAAGGTTACAAGGATCTGCCCGGCGTGAAGACGCAGGCCGAAATCGACCGGCAGAACCTCCAGCCAAGTTACCGCTGCGAGACAGAGACCGTGCTGATGCAAGGGCGCGGCACCCGCGATTTTCATTTTCTCGGCTCCGGCATGCCGCGAACCGTCTATCGCTGCACCACGGATGAAGGCATTACCTACACAGGCAGCGAGCAACCGCGCACCGGCGCCTGGCTGCCGGGGATCAATCCGAGAGATGTCGGGGAATAAAACCTCAAACAGAAAAACAGCATAAAAACAAAAAAGCCCGGCGAACCGGGCTTTTTTGTATTCATAAACCAAATCAAAGATTTGGCTTGGGAATTGGTGCCCAGAAGAGGACTCGAACCTCCACACCCTTTCGAGTACCAGCACCTGAAGCTGGCGCGTCTACCAATTCCGCCATCTGGGCGACGAGGAGGGATTTAGTAGGCCAGCCCGCGCCTGTCAACACGGTTTTTGAAGTTTTCATGTCAGGACCGATTTTTTTCCGAGTGCCTCTATCCCGTTCATTTTGCAGCATCATTCAACATTCGCCCAAGCACCTGAATCTAGTGGTTTTAATAGAGACAATCCGCGCAACAGAAAAGACTGTCGCCAATAAGCGATTTATCTAATATACAAAGCGATCTCGCCCGAAAGCCTGAGTTTTGGCAGATGCAAGCGCAAGACAGATGGAATCATGTCGCCAGAAAAATTGCCTTGCCTTGAAATTGTCCCCACCCTCGAAGCTTGGGCCTTGAAGCTTGGACGACGAGATTTATGTAATTCGGCATGTCCGATTTTAGTGTGAGGAGGCGTAGAATGCCAGTGTTCCGCAATGCCTTGGCTGGGGTTGCGTTCGTCCTTGTCGGCAGCCTGCCTGCTGTCGCATCGGCGACCATGCCATTTACCGTGGACCCGCCGAACGGCGGCTCATCCCAAGCCATCGATATCCGCTATGTCTGCGACGTCTATGGTTGCTATGACCGGCCAGATTACGGCAGGCCGCCGCCACCACCGCCAGGTTATTACCGGCCAGTACCGCCGCCACCAGGTTACTACCGTCCAGCGCCACCGCCGCGGGTATCGAACCGCCATATCCGCTGGTGCATGGATCGCTATCGGTCCTATGATCCACAAACCAACCGCTACATCGCCGGGGATGGCCGCATGCGGGTCTGCCGCTCACCATTCCGATGATTTATACGAAGGTTCATTGAAAATGACTCTTCGTATTCCATTTGAAAATATCTCAAGCCTCTGGCGCATTTGAGATATTTTCAATTTTTCAAGTTGAGGATGCGTGAGCATCTTCGAGACTTGGTATTAAGCGTCTGACTGTGTTGAAAACCTGAGAAACGCAAAACCCCTCGAAATATTCGAGGGGTTTTTACAATCACGATAAAAACAGCGGGACAAAGTTCTGCCACCTGGCCCTGAAGACAGGTGTCAGGCGCGTAATGCACCGCCTGTGGTCTTCTCCACATTGCCGACGATCTTCTTGGTCAGCGCGTCAAAATCCTCATCGGTCAGGGTCTTGTCCGATGGTTGAATCAGCACTTCGATGGCAACGGACTTCTTGCCTTCGCCAACGCTTGCCCCTTCAAACACGTCAAACACGTTGACGCCCGTGATCAGCTTGCGGTCGGCGCTGGTGGCGGCCTTGATGATCGCGCCCGCTTCCACCTGTTTTTCAACCACAAAGGCGAAATCGCGCTTCACCATCTGCAAGGGTGAGAGGTCCAGCGCTGGCTTGGTGCGGGTGGCCTTCTTCTTCGGCTCCTGCATGGCATCGAGATAAATCTCAAAACCGCAGAGCACACCGGAGACATCCAATGCTGCCAGCGTTTTGGGGTGGAACTCGCCAAAGTAGCCGAGAACTACCTTTGGCCCCATCTTGATGGTGCCGGAGCGGCCCGGATGATACCATTCCGGCCCACCCTGCTCGATCTGTACATTGCCCATCGGCAGGCCGCAGGCTTCCAGCACGGCCAGCGCATCGGCCTTGGCGTCATAGACATCCACTGGCTTGCCGCCGCCCTTGGTGGCGTTGGACCACATGCGACCCGCACCGGAAAGCGACGCAGTGCCACGGCGCACGCCGCCAGCCACGCGGCGCTGACCTTCAGGCGTATCGCCTTCATAGGTGCCGGAGACTTCGAAAATCGCTACATCGCCAAAGCCACGGTCGGCATTGCGCTGGGCAGCGGTGAGCAGGCCCGGCAGCAGCGATGGGCGCATGTCCGACATATCAGCCGCAATCGGGTTGACCAGCTTCAGCGCCGCGCTACCGCCGCCAAACAGGGCGGCCTGTTCTGCTGAGATGAAAGACCACGTCACCGCTTCCATCATGCCACGGCTGGCCAGCGCCCGTCGTGCTGTGCGGGTGCGGATCTGCAAGGTGGTGAGGATCTTGCTGTTGACCGCGCCCATGGATGGCAGCGGCTCTGGCGTGATCTTATCCACGCCATGCATGCGCATGACCTCTTCCACCAGATCGGCCTTGCCGTCCACATCCGGTCGCCACGATGGCACAGCCACCTTGACGGTTTCGCCCTCGCCCGACACTTCAAAGCCAAGGCCGGTGAGGATGGTTCGGGATTCATCGGTGGAGACATTCAGGCCGGTGAGGCGCTTGACTTCTGAGAATGGGAAATCAACCACCTTTTTGGTGTGGCCCTGATAGCCAACCACCTTGGAGCTTGCTGCCACGCCACCGCACATCTCCAGCACCAGTTCAGTGGTGCGCTCAAGGCCGGGTACCATATAGTCCGGGTCAATGCCGCGCTCAAACCGATAGCGAGCATCGGTGATGATGCCGAGCGAGCGGCCCGATTTGGCAATGTTGATCGGGTCCCACAGGGCCGATTCAATCAGCACATTGGTTGTGTTTTCATCGCAGCCGGAATGCTCGCCGCCCATGATGCCGCCCATGGATTCAACGCCCCCGGACTCTAAGCCATTGTCATCGGCAATCACCACGGTGTTGGGTGTCAGCTTATAGGTGCGCGTGTCGAGAGCGAGAATTTCCTCGCCATCCTTGGCACGGCGCACGGTCAGCACACCCTTGACCTTATCGGCATCAAACACATGCATGGGCCGACCTTGATCAAAGGTCATGTAATTGGTCACATCCACCAGCGCCGAAATCGGGCGAAGGCCAATGGCAATCAGCCGCTTTTGCATCCACACCGGGCTTGGGCCATTTTTCACGCCGCGCACGAGGCGATAGGCAAAGCCGGGGCAAAGCTTGGCATCATCCACCTCCAGCTTGACCTCAACCGAGGTCTCGCCTTCCACGGCAAAGCTTGGAGCCTTCGGCTGCTTCAACGTGCCAAGGCCGGAGGCGGCCAAATCACGGGCAATGCCGAAAATGCTGGTGCAATCGGGCCGATTGGGCGTCAGATTGATCTCAATGACCGGATCATCAATGCCTGCATAGGCTGCGAAAGACGTGCCAATCGGCGCATCTTCGGGCAAATCGATAATGCCATCGTGATTGTCAGACATGTTGAGTTCTTTTTCAGAACACATCATGCCGTGGCTTTCCACGCCTCGAATATTGCCAACAGCCAGCGTCACATCCAGCCCCGGCACATACATGCCCGGACGGCCAAACGCGCCGATCAGGCCCGCCCGCGCATTCGGCGCGCCGCATACGACCTGAACCGGCTTGCCATCACCAGCATCGACCGACAAAACTTTCAGACGATCGGCAGACGGATGCTTTTCCGCAGCGAGAATCTTGGCAATCACAAACGGCTTATACGCCGCCTTGTCATCAACATCCTCAACTTCAAGGCCAATGGCGGTAAGGCGCTCGCAGACCTGATCCAGCGTGGCATCGGTGTCCAGATGGTCTTTCAACCAGGAGAGTGTGAATTTCATGGTGCTATTCTCATACTACGCTATCGGCACAAGAGCCTGGATTTCATCGGTCGACAAACGGGATGCTTCAAAACAGTCCGCACGCATGGCTTTACAAATCTCTGCCACAAGCCGCCTAACCTCGGAAGCATCGCGGTTCCAGCGATCTGAATTGGTTGCAGCATAAAAGCTGGAAAGCTTTCCTACCTTCTTTATTACGGCATCCGATCCAACGACAAGGAGTTCAACTTCACTTTGATAGAAACTACGCCGAATCTCTTCCACCCTTTCAGGGCTGTCAGACATCGCCATAAAGGCACTAAGGTAATTTCGATATGCAGTTCGTCGCGCTTCGATCAAAGCATGTTTTCGGTCAATTTTCTTGTTCCATGCATAGCCTGCAAAAGCGGCGAGCGCAGTCAGGCATGCTACAATCAAAGGCATCCATGGGATCAATTCGGCGACAGTCACTTCCCATCCGCCTTCACATAGCCCGCAAGCACGTCATTGATCCTGCTTTGCCAACCCGGCCCCATCTTGCGAAAGTGCTCGACAACATTGTGATCCAGCCGAAGCCCGATACGTTCCTTAACCGGGGCTTTCTGTTGGCCCCGCTGCCCGCGGGCGCGTTCAAACATTGCCTTCAATTCGGGTACGTCAGATACAGATAGCGCGTTCATCGCACCGGCTTCGGTCAATTCGGGAACATCCTCGCCATGGGCAATTTCGTAATCGTCCAACGAGATCAATCCCTTATCCACGTCCTCAAGCGTCGGAAGATGACTCCGTTGCTTTTCTGCGTTCTTCGTAGATTTTTCTTTCGCGGTCATTGATTTTCCTCAGCGAAATAATCCGAATACGTCCGTTTCTTGGCGTCCAGCAAAAGCAGCATGGAATACCGTGCAGAGAGCCATAGGAGTTGAAACGCGGTTCACCGTAATCCGCTCTCTCATCACGAAGCGTCATCACGCTTTCCGGCTCAAACCACTTGACGTCAGCGAAATCCAGTCCTCGCTGTTTCAGATTCCGCTGACGCTTTTCCTCGTCCCATTCAAGTTCCATGTTTACCACGTATATTTATTTGTGGCCACAAATAAATTAAACCACTCAAGCCACCAAACGATCTCGACATATCGTCACACCGTTCCCCCCTCGAAAACCTCGACGAGGCGAAATCGCTCGCAAACCAATTCCATATCCGGGGTAAACCCACCATTACGCGCAAAATAGGCTTCGTGACCGACTCGCCAGCTCTCTAACGACTGATCGTCTTCGCCTTCGTCATGGGCAAATTCCGCATCGACTGCATCGAACCGCCGAATTGTGACTTCAACGGTCTCAATCACTGCCGCAGGCCGCCCCACACCATCCAAAACGACGTCGCGACGCCCAACAACAGGAAGCGGCTCGCCTTTCGGGCCAAAGTCCCGCAACGCTCCGCATGTTGCCGTTTTCTTGCCCGCAAGCACCAGCGCCAAAAGCTGATCCGCCAGTTCAGGCGTATCACCAAATGCGAAGGTCACAGCATTACGGTATGCGCCGGGCAGATCGGTCATGCACTCAAGCCACCAAACAATGTCGGCACATCCAATGGACGAAAACCGTAGTGGCTCATCCAGCGAACGTCGGCATTGAAGAAGTCGCGCAGATCAGGCATGCCGTATTTCAGCATAGCGATGCGGTCGAGGCCCATCCCCCAGGCAAAGCCCTGGTATTCGTCCGGGTCGAGACCGCCGGCGCGCAGCACGTTGGGGTGGACCATGCCGCAGCCGAGGATTTCCATCCAGTCCTTGCCTTCGCCGAATTTGACAATCGGGCCGCTGGAGCGGTCGCACTGGATGTCCACCTCGAACGATGGTTCCGTGAACGGGAAGAACGATGGGCGAAAGCGCATGGTGACGCTATCGACTTCAAAGAAGGTCTTGCAGAACTCTTCCAAAACCCAGCGCAGATGGCCAACATTGGCGGTTTTGTCGATCACCAGACCTTCGACCTGATGGAACATCGGCGAATGGGTGGCGTCGGAATCCTGCCGATAGGTCTTGCCCGGAATAACGATGCGGATCGGTGGCTTTTGCGCTTCCATGGTGCGCACTTGCACCGGCGATGTATGGGTGCGCAGCACCTTGCGCTCGCCATTGGCGTCGGGTTGCAGGAAGAACGTGTCGTGCATTTCGCGGGCCGGGTGGCCTTCAGGGAAGTTCAGCGCCGTGAAATTGTAATAGTCGGTTTCGATATCCGGGCCTTCGGCAATGGAAAAGCCCATATCGGCAAAGATCGCGGTGATTTCATCAACGATCTGGCTGATCGGATGAATACGCCCACGCTCAGCCGGAGAGGAGCGCACGGGCAGCGACACATCCAGCGTTTCAGCCTTCAGGCGCGCATTGATGGCGGCGTCCTTCAGCTCGGCCTTCTTGGTATTGAGCTGTTCGGTAATCTCGTTTTTCAACGCATTGATGGCGGCGCCACGGGTCTGGCGCTCTTCCGGGGTCATCGAGCCCAGCGTTTTCAAAAGCTCTGAAACCGAGCCTTTCTTGCCCATGGCGGCAAGACGCACGGCTTCAATGCCCGCCTCGTCGCTGGCAGCGGCGATATCGGCCAGAAGGGATGTTTTCAAACTTTCGAGATCGGACATTGTCGTCTTTCCTGCCCATGTTCGGCCAGCGGATGTGTCGCCAGTATCAAATAAAAAAGAAAAAACCCGCGCCAGTTCTCCCAGCGCGGGTTTCCCAATACCAAATTTCAGTTTGGGACGCGCTGGTTACTTAACCGCGGTCTCAAACTCGTTCTTCGTGCCAGTGTCCTTGAGGTAGGACAGAGCCTTCTTGGAGGCTTCAACCAGCGCGCCGAAAGCTGCCGGTTCATGGATGGCCATGTCGGACAGAACCTTACGGTCAACTTCAATGCCAGCCTTGTTCAGGCCGTCGATGAAGCGGCCATAGGTCAGGCCGGATTCGCGGACAGCTGCGTTGATACGCTGAATCCAAAGGGCGCGGAAATTGCGCTTGTTGACCTTACGGTCGCGGTAGGCGAACTGCTTGGAACGATCCACCGCAGCCTTGGCAGCGCGGATGGTGTTCTTACGGCGGCCGTAAAAGCCCTTGGCGGCCTTCAGAACCTTTTTGTGCTTGGCATGAGCGGCAACGCCGCGTTTTACGCGTGACATGTCATGATCTCCTTAAATGATCCAAAAAGCGAAAGGGTCTCAGAGACCGTTAGGCAGGTAGTTCTTGATGACCTTCTTGCCGTCTGCTTCGGCAAGTACCATCGTTCCGCGTGCATTGCGGATGAACTTGTTGGACCGCTTGATCATGCCGTGACGCTTGCCAGCGGCAGCAGCCAGGACCTTGCCGGAGGCAGTGATCTTGAACCGCTTCTTGGCGGAGGACTTCGTCTTCATCTTGGGCATTTTGCTACTCCATTGTTCTTGTATCGAAACAGGCAGACGAGGCCTGTTTTCAAGCATAAAGAACGGCCACGGCATGCCCTGCCGGACCGTTCGGACGGGCGCTTATAACCGCAGGCCCGGTAAAGTGCAACGGGATTCAAGTGCGCGAGGCAAAAATCGCTTTTGCGGCCTGCCAACACTGAAAAATTGACGGCTTAAGCGCGTTATCCAGGCCAAGTGACCTGCCGTCAGATCGGGTGAGCCGGAATCTGGCGGCCGCCGTTGCGGGGAAATTGCAGCGTGACAAGCAAGCCGCCAATATCGGCCTGATCCAGGCTGAGATTGCCGCCGTAAGCGGTCATGATATCGGCGCAGATTGCGAGGCCAAGACCGGAACCGCCTTGGTCTGCGTCCAGAAATTCGCCCCGACGAAGCACCTGCTGGCGATCTTGCGGGCGCACACCCGGCCCGTCATCACCAATGACGATCATCGCCATGTCCCGATCAGCAAAAGCGCGGACGTGAATGACCGAGGAGGCCCATTTCGTTGCATTGTCGAGAATGTTGCCGATTGCTTCGGCAAGATCGGCAGCGTCGGCCTCAATCGCCAAGCCTGGCTCCACATCGACATCCCAGGCAAGGTCCCGCGCCCGGGCAATCGGGTCAAGAACCTTGACCAGTTTGCCTATCAGACCTTCCATATCGGTTACCTGCATCTGCTCAACGCCAAGGCGAGCGGCCTGCAATTGCCGGTCCGCCCGCTGGCGTACCAGGTTGATTTGCTCAAAAGCCGCTTCACGCTCGGCGGAAGGCAAATGCTGCACCATTTGCGCCAGCACCGTCAGCGGTGTTTTCAACCCATGCGCCAAATCGCTAGCTCTGCTGCGCGCCTTCTCGATCGCGTGTTGCCGCTCGGTGAGCAAAAGGTTGATTTCCTCGACAAGCGGCATCACTTCAATCGGCACGCCGTCATCCATGACCCGCAACTGGCCGGCCCGGACCATCGACACCTGATATCGCACGCGCGTCAGCGGCTGCAAAACGACCCGAGCCTGGAGCAGCGCCGCGCCCAACAGAACCAGGGCAGTGATCAGCATGACAGAACGCGAGCGCTCCCGATGCTGATCGAGCGGCTCCATCAGATTGGCCACAGGAAAACCAGCATAGATGATAACCGGATAGTCTATGCCCTCATCCGAGATTTTTATTTCGCTGCGGAGCAGTAAAATATCCTCTCCGTCAGGCCCCTGCGCGCGACTGAAATCGAATGGACCTTCCTCATGCAATCCAGTTCTGGGCAGTTCCACATCCCAGAGCGACCGCGACCGCAAGCTGCGGCCATCAGGCGTCCATACCTGCCAGTAACGCCCACCGCTGATGGTGGAAAAGCGCGGATCTGCGGGCGGCGAGACGATATCAATCTTACCATTTTCCACCTTGAGGCGTGAGGCAATGGTATTGATAGTGACATTCATCTCGGTTTTGAATTGCTGACCGACATAGTTGATGAACAAATAACCGACAGAGAACCAAAGGACCATCAGCGCCAGCCCGATTGCCAGAAAGGAGCCGACCGCGATCCTGAGGCGTAGCGATCTCAGCATGAATTTTCGTCCGGCACCACGTAGCCAAAGCCGCGCCGTGTTTCGATAGCACTGGCATCCGTTTTCTTGCGGATCCGCGCCACCATGGCTTCGACTGCATTTTTCGAAGCATCATCATCGCGGCCTTGGATCTGAGTGGCGATCTCATAGGCTGAAAAGACCCGGCCCTTGTTTTGGACGAGAATCTGGATCAAACGAAACTCCAGCGGGCTGACATCCAGCATGGCACCATTGAAGGTGACGGTCCGACCGGACTCATCCACCTGAAAACGTCCGGCTGAAAAAAGGGTATGACTGGTTTTTCCTGCGCGCCGCAGCAATGCGCGAAGCCGGGCCAGTAACTCCTCTGTTCTGAACGGTTTCGGAAGATAGTCATCCGCCCCGGCATCGAAACCATCGACCCTTTCCATCCACGACCCTCGCGCCGTCAGGACCAGAACGGGTGTCTGGATCCTATCTTTGCGCCACCGTCTTAAAATCGAAAGACCATCCAGCCCAGGCAGACCGAGATCGAGAATGATGGCGCCGAGGCCGGTATCCTCTCCTGCCTCCCAGACATCCGGCCCCTTGCTGACCAAGGTTACCTCGTAGCCCTCGCCTCTCAACGTTTCCGCCACATGGCGCCCGATATTAGCATCGTCTTCAGCCAGTAAAATACGCAAGATTCAATGCTCTCCAAAAGACCGCCGTGAAAGAAGTTACAATCCGCGCAAGATTATATCATGCATGGCGCTATAGGATTTTGTTTGTATCGTATTATCCAAAAACCGGTTTCCATTTTTCGGTACGATGCAATGTAGGCTGTCGCTACCAGCTTTATCGTGCCAGCTTTCCGGTTCGCGCATCCACTTTCAAGGTGCGAAACCGCCCGGACATGTCCTTTATGGTCAGCAAGTAAAAATCACCGTTGGAGAGATAGCGCAAATCCACGTCGATCAACCGCGAACCTTCAGGCAGTTTGAGATTGCCAAGCACCTCTCGTAACGAACGATAGCGGCCACTTTTGACGCCTTCCAGCACCTGTGGCCGGACAATGCTCGGATCGTCATCTGTAAACGAGCCGTTCGGAGTTCCGCCTGGACCTCCCCCGCCGGGCCTGCTTCCAAAAGGCCCAGGAGAGCCTGAAAAACTAGGAGGGCCACCACTCGGCGGATCGCCGCCTCGCCATCCACCTGGAGGACCGCCTGGAGGCCCACCGCTTGGAGGCCCACTGCGATTGTCAGAGGCCATGACGAGACTGGTAAAGAACAGGGATACAAGAAACAGAATTGCCGCCACACCTCGACCATAGACGCGGCGACCCTCTGGCCCTTCTTTCGCAAAACATCTCAGACATAAAAGTTGGCGCCGGATTGCTCTGGCGACCTCCTTTTTTCCATCTTCCGTTGAGCTGCTTCTCATGTCCATTCCGGTATAGGCAGAGGGCGACACTGGCTGACAAACTTTAATCGGCGCTCGATTGCCTGTATTCAGTCATAAAATCCCATTGGACCTCAGATAAATTATCCAGTCAACGCGACGTGTGATGCGCAAGGCGATCCGACGGCATTCTCTAGGTTGATTCGTATAGTGCCATTTGAATATAGAGGCCGCAAACAACTGTAAAGCTAAATTACAATTTATAAAAAGATTCCCCAGTATTTTTTGAGTCTTTCGAAATTTTCATGACGAAAAATTCAAAAAAATTTAATTACAAATATATTTACCTTCAAATGGACCTTCACCGCGAAGTATAATTACATAATTTATCTGAAAACCCCAAAAAAATCAGGAATCTATACATTCCCAAATAAGGAACTCCGCCGTTCCATTTAGAGACGGCGGAGTTTCCAATAGGCTTATAGCCTTGTCGTCACCCAGGGGCATAGGATGACATAACAGACCGGGAACGTTGTGGGGACGTGGGGTAAATCCCGTCTGTTGAAAATAACAATGCCAAAACACCGCTGACATCGCGCTGACGCCGTTGTCAGGATTTTGTCAGGTTTCATTTTCGAAGCGAAACAAGGGCTTTATTATAAAAAAAGCGACCTGCGCTCGATAAAACGCATGTCGCTTCAAACTTGCATATGCTCTCGGGTCCGACTGAAAGGTCGCTGGCTTATTTAGGTGCCAGCACCATCATCATCTGACGACCTTCGAGCTTTGGCTCAGCCTCAACCTTGGCAACTTCGACTGTGTCTTCCTTCACCTGCATGAGCAATTTCATGCCCAGTTCCTGGTGGGCCATTTCGCGGCCGCGGAACTTCAAGGTGACCTTGACCTTGTCGCCATCTTCAAAGAACCGCGACATCGACTTCATCTTCACCTCATAGTCATGGGTGTCGATGTTCGGGCGCATCTTGATTTCTTTGACTTCAACGATTTTCTGTTTTTTGCGCGCTTCTGCCGCCTTCTTCTGGTTGGCGTATTTCAGCTTGCCAAGGTCCAGGATCTTGCAAACGGGCGGCTCAGCATTCGGCGAAATTTCGACCAGATCGAGACCGGCTTCTTCCGCCATGCGGAGCGCCTGGTCCGTCGGCACGGCGCCGAGATTCTGGCCTTCTGCGTCAATCAACTGGACCTTTGGAACCCGGATCTCCCGGTTGGAGCGCGGCCCGTCCTTAACGGGGGCATCGGCTTTGAACGGTCTGCGAATGGTCGTATTCTCCTCAATAATTTCGGATCGTCATATCGGTGATTTCGGAACGTCAGATAGGCCCGATTGTCCCGCCTTGCAAGGCTGGGCACTCTCTCGGACCACTGTTCAGAGGGTGATAGCATAGTTTTTTAAAAAAATCACCTGCTGTCGTGAAGAGAAGAATCTGTTTTATACCAAATACGAAGGCCGGAAGATGCTCATGCGTCCCCGCTTTCAAGCGATTTCGAATATCTCGAAGACATCAAAGGATTGAAATATTCGAAACCGGACTACGAACTGCTCTCTTCAAGGGCAATTTGACCACACCTGGAGACAATGATGACCCATGTCGAACCAACAATCGAAACCCACACAATCACCGTGGGACAGGGAAGCGATGCGCGCAGCATAGCCGCGCTGATCCGGGCACCGACGGGAGAGGACCGTGCCACCTGCATCTGGCTTGGCGGCTACCGGTCCGACATGACAGGCACCAAGGCACTGGAAATGGACGATCTGGCCGCATCTCTTGGGGTTGGAGCGATCCGATTCGATTATTCCGGGCATGGCACCTCTGGCGGAGCCTTTCGCGACGGCACCATTTCCCGCTGGCTGGAAGAGGCTCTTGCCGTTGTCGATCACTTCAAACCGGAAAAACTCGTTCTGGTCGGCTCCTCCATGGGCGGCTGGATTGCATTGCGACTGATTCAAGAACTGAAAGCCCGCCCCGACAATCCGTCCCAGCTGTCTGGAATCGTGTTGATCGCACCGGCTCCCGACTTTACTTCGGACTTGATCGAGCCACTGCTTGGCGACCGGGAGCGGGCAGAGCTGGCCGAGAAAGGCTATTTCGAGGAGGTCTCGGAGTATAGCCCGGAACCGAATATCTACACGCGCGCGCTGATAGAAGACGGGCGCGCTAATCGGGTAATGACCGGCATTATCGATACCGGCTGCCCCATCCATATCCTGCAAGGCATGGCCGATCCTGATGTTCCCTACCAGCATGCGCTGAAACTGGTCGAACACCTGCCCGCCGACGATGTTGTGTTAACATTGGTGCGTGACGGCGATCATCGCCTGTCGCGTCCGCAGGACATCGACCGGATGCGCAACGCTATTTGCGCCATGATCGAACCAAAACCGTAAAGGCTAGGGGCAAGCCCAAGCCCGCCCCGGGGAGCCATTCGGCAAAAATGCGACAAAAACTTCACACTCATTAACGGATTTTAACCATATTGGCCGATTGAGCCGCCCCTCGACCTTGGAACGATTGACTCTCTGCTCTTGGTAATCTTAACTATTTGTTAAGAATTCAAGGGACGTCTCATGACCTTCAGGCTTTCAGCTCTGGCAGCTTTTCTCGCACTTCCGCTGTTTTTCGCGGGCAATGCGGCTGCGGATATGACATCGGCTGTTCCAGCCTCGATGGTTACCGGCGGCATCACCTCGCAGCCCATCGGTCATTATGAATTTTGCCTGCGCTACAAAGCCGAGTGCCAAGTGCGCAGCAAGCCTGCTCCTGCGCGCCAGGTTACGGAGCACGGTTGGGATATCGTTCACGCCGTTAACATGGATGTGAACAAATCCATCACTCCAATGACCGATATGGACGTCTATGGTCGTGAAGAATGGTGGGAATATCCCGTTGATGCTGGCGATTGCGAAGACTTTGTTCTGTTGAAGCGCAAGCGTCTGCTCCAGGCTGGCTTCTCGGAAGCGGATCTGCTGATTACTGTCGTGCGCAAAGCCGATGGCGAAGGCCACGCCGTCTTGACGCTGCGCACATCCACTGGCGACTATATTCTCGATAATCTGGTTGATGACGTTAAACTCTGGAGTGACACCTCCTATACCTATCTAAAACGGCAGGCGAGTTTCGATACCGGTCGTTGGGTCACGATTGAAAGCGGCAAGGATGTTCCAGTCGCGGCGTTGAAATAAGTCAACAGACAATCGAAAAAAGGCCTGGATGCGGAAACGCTCCAGGCCTTTTTTATGGACGGTTTCAACCACTGCCGATCAGGATACCGGCGGCCAGCACCAACGAACCGCCCAGCACCACCTGCATCGCCGCACGCCAGAACGGCGTTTCCATATATTTGTTCTGGATGAAGGCGATGGCCCATAATTCGATGAACACCACCACGCCCGCTGTCGCTGTCGCCGTCCAGAAATGCGGAATGAGATAGGGCAGTGCATGGCCCAGGCCGCCCAGCGCCGTCATGATGCCGCAGGCAAGGCCGCGCTTGATCGGTGAACCTCGGCCGGAAATCTTGCCATCGTCATGGGAGGCCTCGGTAAAGCCCATGGAAATGCCCGCCCCCACCGAGGCCGAGAGGCCGACCAGAAAGGTCTGCCAGGTATCGCCAGTGGCAAAGGCCGCCGCAAAGATCGGCGCAAGGGTCGAAACCGAACCATCCATCAATCCGGCAAGGCCCGGCTGCACATAGGTTAGAACGAACTGCCGCTTGGTGGTTTCCTGCTCCAGCTTCTGGACGTCCTCAGGTCGATGCTTTTCGCCCAGCATATGGGCCACATCCTCATGGCCCTGCTCCGCCATGGCCAGATCGCCCAGAAGCGCTCTTGTCCGGGCATCCGAGACATGTTTCTGGGCCTCGACATAAAAATTATACGCGGAGCGCTCCATGGCCTCGGCTTCTTCGCGCACCTGATCGACGGAAAGTTGGGCCTGAAGCCAATCGGGTTTTCGTGTCATGAACCCCTGAACATGCTCCCGGCGGATCAGCGGAATGTGCTCGCCAAATCGCTGGCGATGCATGTCGATCAGCATGTTGCGGTGCGTGTGCTCCACCTCAGCCATATCCTTGAAAACTTTGGCGGACTGGGGATATTGATCCTTCAACCGCTCCGCATAGGCCAGATAGATCCGCGCATCGTCTTCCTCGGAGGAAATCGCCAGCGCGAGAACCTCCTGTTCGGTGAGGCTATCCAGACGTCGCTTCGCAGGGGCGAATAAGGAGCGAAACATGATGGCAGATCTCCAATTTAGAATAGTTCTAAACTTAGAGCATTGTTCGATTTGCGGCAAGAGCCGTTTTCGGCAATCATCACGCAGCAACCATCAAGCCAAAGAAAAACCCGCCGGACATTGCTGCCCGGCGGGTTTTTAATCTTCTAAACCGCGACGATTAGTCGTTGCTGCGGTTCTTCAGGGCTGCGCCCAGGATGTCGCCGAGCGAAGCGCCGCTGTCGGACGAACCGAACTGAGCAACGGCTTCCTTCTCTTCAGCGATTTCCAGTGCCTTGATCGACAGCATGACCTTGCGATCCTTCTTGGAGAAGTTGGTGACGCGAGCGTCAAAAACCTGACCAACGGAGAAACGCTCAGGGCGCTGGTCGTCACGGTCACGAGCGAGGTCGGCGCGGCGGATGAAGGACACGATGTCTTCATGGTTGACGAGCTTGACTTCGACGCCACCGTCATTGACCGCGATCACTTCGCAGGACACGACAGCATTCTTACGCAGATCGCCGGAAGCGGCGGCATCACCGACCGAGTCCTTGCCGAGCTGCTTGATGCCGAGCGAGATACGCTCCTTTTCGACATCCACATCGAGAACAACGGCGCGAACAACGTCGCCCTTGTTGTATTCTTCGATAACCTGTTCGCCTGGACGGTTCCAGTCGAGATCCGACAGGTGAACCATGCCGTCAACGTCGCCTTCGAGGCCGATGAACAGGCCGAATTCGGTCTTGTTCTTGACTTCGCCTTCGACTTCAGCGCCAGCCGGATGGCTGTAGGCAAATGCCTGCCATGGGTTTTCGAGGGTCTGCTTCAGGCCAAGCGAGATACGACGCTTGGACGGATCAACTTCGAGAACAACCACGTCAACTTCCTGGCTGGTGGACAGGATCTTGCCGGGGTGTACGTTCTTCTTGGTCCAGGACATTTCGGAAATGTGGATCAGGCCTTCGATGCCCGGCTCCAGCTCAACGAATGCACCGTAGTCGGTGATGTTGGTGACGGTACCGGAGATCTTCTTGCCAACCGGGTACTTGGCAGCAATGCCATCCCAAGGATCAGACTCGAGCTGCTTCATGCCGAGCGAGATACGGTGGGTTTCCTGGTTGATACGGATGATCTGAACCTTGACCGACTGGCCGATGGACAGGATTTCCGAAGGATGGTTCACACGACGCCATGCCATGTCGGTGACATGCAACAGACCGTCGATGCCGCCGAGGTCAACGAACGCACCGTAATCGGTGATGTTCTTGACGACGCCTTCAACAACCTGGCCTTCTTCGAGGTTCTGAACAATTTCAGAACGCTGCTCGGCGCGGGACTCTTCGAGAACCGTACGGCGCGAAACAACGATGTTGCCGCGACGCTTGTCCATCTTGAGGATTTCGAAGGGCTGCGGGTTGTGCATCAGCGGGGTCACGTCGCGGATCGGGCGGATATCCACCTGAGAGCGCGGCAGGAAGGCAACGGCGCCGTCGAGATCGACGGTGAAGCCACCCTTGACCTGGTTGAAGATAACGCCTTCGACGCGCTCGCCAGCTTCGAACTTGGCTTCGAGCTTGATCCAGCTTTCTTCGCGACGGGCCTTTTCGCGCGACAGAACAGCTTCGCCCAGCGCGTTTTCAATGCGCTCGACATAAACTTCAACTTCGTCGCCAACTTTCAGCTGGCCGTCCTTGGCGCGAGCGCCAAATTCCTTCAGCGGAACGCGGCCTTCGACCTTGAGGCCGACGTCAACGATTGCGACGTCCTTCTCGATGGCCGTCACGATGCCCTTGGCAACATAGCCTTCGGCCAAATCGGTCTTTGCAAAGGATTCTTCCAGCAGGGCCGCGAAATCGTCCCGTGTCGGGGTAGAAACAGACATGAAATCTCCTAATCGCATCCCCTTGGGAATGCGCAGTGCGCCGGTGGGTTGGTGTTGATAACGGCCGATCCCGCGTCCGCCCTTATAACAAGGACAACCCGGCGCAAGGACGCTGGTTTCGGCTGGTCCAGACAAAACCGGTCGTCGGTCCTGTCTGCTGAATGCATGCTAATTGTTTTTCAATGCCGCATCGATCAAGGAACGCGCAGCCTGAAACGCCGCCTCTATACTCATTTCGGACGTATCTAGCAAGTGCGCGTCTTCAGCAGGTTTCAACGGACTGTCGGCGCGGCCCATGTCGCGGTCGTCGCGCCGCTTCACATCCTCAAACACCGCCGGATAATCGGCCACACCGCCATGGGCGACAATCTCGTCATAGCGGCGCCGGGCGCGCACTTGCGGAGAGGCCGTCACATAGAGCTTGACCGCCGCATCCGGGCAGACAACGGTGCCGATATCGCGCCCGTCCAGCACCGTGCCGGGGGCTTTCAGCGCGAACCGTCGCTGCGCCTCGACCAGAGCGCGGCGCACGGCTGGCATGACGGCGATCTTAGAGGCAGCCTCGCCGATATCGTGCTTGGCCAGAACCTCCCGGTCCAGACCGGCCAGATCGAGCCCCAGCGCCACCTGCTCGGCAACAGCCTCATTATCGAGCGGCAAGCCTTTTTCCAGAAGCGCCTTGGCCGTGGCGCGGTAGGTCAGGCCGGTGTCCAGATGATGAAAGCCGTAACTGTCGGCGATGCGGCGTGACAGCGTTCCCTTGCCGGCAGCCGCAGGACCATCGATGGCGATTACAAACGTGTTTCCCGTCACCTCAGTCAAACAGCCATCCTCTTCCTGTCTGCATACCTCATGTTGCACGGCCCCGTAGCACACCCGAGGTCCCAGGTCATCCCCGCTTCATCGCTGGCCATTCAGGTCTCTAGCTGGCGCGAAAGCTGCAAGCCTGCGGATCAACCAGCCAGTTTGCCTTTGACAGAAGCCAGTACAACGATTAAGGGACCGACGACAGTTGGACCGGCCTTCGGGTCCGGGTCCTTGGCGCATGCCCTCTTTTCCAACGATTTCATGAGGCTTTGACAGTGGCGAAGGCAGAACTTGGAACCAAACGCACTTGCCCCGACACCGGCAAGAAATTCTACGATCTGAACAATGATCCGGTCGTATCCCCCTATACGAAGAAATCCTGGCCACTCTCTTACTTTGAAGAGACCTCGGTAGCCGCCATCATGGAAAAGGCTGAAGAGGAAGAGGTCGCGGAAGTCGATACCGAGAACACCGATGTCGAGCTGGTTTCGCTGGAAGACGCGGACGATGCAGCCGGTGGCGACGACATTCCTGATATCGGCGATGACGATGTCGAAATCGGCGACGACGATGACGACACCTTCCTGGAAGCCGATGAAGACGACGAAGACGACGACATGTCCGGCATTATCGGCGTGACCGGCGACGACGACGAAGTCTGATTCAACAGCTCTGCGCCCCCGGATGACAAAAAAACATCCGGGGGCGCATTTTTTGGCTTGTCATGTGCAAAAGCAGCACGTATGAAGCCGCCACACCGAACGAAGCACTGCTTCACACGGTTCCCGGACCCGGCAAATGTCGGACCCTTATGGGGCTATAGCTCAGCTGGGAGAGCGCTTGCATGGCATGCAAGAGGTCAGCGGTTCGATCCCGCTTAGCTCCACCAAACCCCCTCTCTGTAAAGATTAGAGTACTCGGCGATCTGTTCCGTGAGATGCCTCTGGCGCTGAACCATAAGCGAATCGATTTTTCTGAAAATTGGCGTTTTCTCCATCAGAGCGCTTGTTAACAGTTGCCTATTCTGCCAACGGGGATGCGGCACAAGCAATAATCCGAGCGTCCCGGTCACCCACTCAAAATCAATTGCAACCAGGACCCGCGCGATTACGCATTCGGCTTGATGCTCCATCATTGGCCTGAAGGATATTGGTGCTTTTGGGTTGTACATCCGCTTTGACCTTATTATGGTCGGACCGGATTTTGGTTGTAATAAATTAATCTACTATCATTGGTGGGTAAAATTGCGTTTATTGAATTGTCACCGGAGGGCTGGCAATTTGGCTTTTTCCTCATCCCACTGATGAAATGCTTGTTGGGAGGGAACAGATATGTCCTTAGATCGTGAAAAAGCGCACAGACAATCTCGTGTCGCCACTGCCAGCGGCTGGATTGGCTCCGCGCTGGAATATTATGATTTCTTCATTTACGCCACCGCCGCAGCGCTGGTTTTTCCTCAGCTGTTTTTTCCATCCGCAGATCCGACAACCGCAATCGTCGCATCACTGACGACCTATGGCGTGGGCTATGTCAGCCGCCCAATCGGTGCCTTCGTTCTGGGTCACATGGGCGACGTTTACGGACGTAAAAAAATGATGCTGACCTGCCTGTTTCTCATGGGCTTTTCGACACTGATGGTCGGCCTGTTGCCCACTTACGCGCAAATCGGCATCTGGGCTCCGATTTTTCTGGTCGTGCTTCGCCTGATCCAGGGCTTTGCTGTCGCCGGTGAAATTTCGGGTGCATCGTCAATGATTCTGGAACATGCACCAACCGGCCGACGGGGCTTTTTCGCATCCTTCGCACTTCAGGGCGTCCAGGCGGGACAGATTCTGGCTGCCGCCGTGTTTCTGCCGCTCGCCCACTATATGGAACCCGCAGCGTTCAACAGCTGGGGCTGGCGTATTCCCTTCCTCCTGTCGATCTTCGTGGTAATCGTCGGCTTTGTAATCCGCCGTCTGGTTGAGGAGACACCGACCTTCATCAACGCCAGCGAAAGTGGTTCGGTCCCGAAAGCGCCCATTGTCGAGGCTTTCCGCCATGGCTGGGCCGATATCATCCGCGTCATGTGCATGTCGCTTATGAACGTCATTCCAACGGTGACAACAGTGTTCGGCGCGGCCTATGCCGTGCAGCCAGCTTACGGTGTCGGCTTCAGCAAGGACGTCTACCTGTGGATTCCGGTTCTCGGCAATATTGTTGCCGTTCTGGTCATTCCCTTTATCGGCGGCCTTTCCGACCGTATTGGCCGCAGGCCACCGATCATCATCGGCGCATTGCTGTCTGGCGCTTTGTCGTTTGGCTATCTCTATGCGATCAGCATTCACAATGTCCCGATGGCCATCGTCATGTCGCTGTTGATGTGGGGTGTGATCTATCAGGGATATAACGCCGTTTTCCCGTCATTCTATCCGGAATTGTTTCAGAGCCGCATCCGCGTCTCTTCAATGGCTATCGCGCAGAATGTCGGGACCGCGATCACGGCGCTGTTCCCGGCCCTGTTCACCGCCGTTGCACCGCCCGGATCGCTGAATATCCCTGTTGTCATCGGCTGCTGGACGCTCGCCGTTACCGTGATTTCAGCACTGGCCGCACTCTCTGCCCGGGAAACCTATCGAATCAGTATCGATGAGCTGGGCAACAAGACGGCAAAGCCGATCAGCAAGGACGAGTATAATCGTATGCGTGCGCATTCCATGGCAAAGGCGTAGCCCAAACGCAATCGCGTTCAAACAAACGTTGCGACAGCATGATGCACCCTTCTGAATGCACCATGCTGTCGCCGTCTCAGACTATTTCTTGACGATCGTCACGAACATCACGCCGCGCACCCGCACTGTCATTTCACATTGCGGACCATCGGTGCGGTCGCAGAAATGCGGCGGCATTTTCAGCACGAAAACCTTGTTGCCGTAACGCTGGATGAAGTCATAGCCAAAGATCTTGGCGCTGGCGATCATCAGATAGCCGCCTTCCTTGACCTGGACATAGAAATTATAGGGGCAGCCTTCGGAATCGCAGTCGGGACCGCGCTTGCCATCGCAGGTCAGCGCGCCTTCGTTGACGACCGCATCGACAATGCCATCATTGTTGATATCCAACCGGGTGACGTAGTTGTCATCGAACTCAGCTGTCTTGCAGACCTTACGGAAATGATCCTTCTCGTAGATTTCCGGGTCACTGACCAATTGCTGTTGCGCCAGGGCAACCGAGGCAGACAGGGGCAACAACAGGCACAGGAGCAGGCGAAAAAGCAATTTCACGGCATGAACCTTCGATAGGATTGCAGCCCTATGGCGAGAACGAAAATCTAGCGCATTGCGGACCATCCGCACTGCCAAAGATCCCGATAGCGCAATCAGCTTGTGCCGCCCTTGCCATCTATCCGGTTTGCGACGGCCCGACTGGCAGCGTTTGGTTGGCAAAGGCAAGAGCGCGCGCTTATTGAAACCGGGAATCCTTATGCCTTGGGTAAGGCGTGATAGTGTAAAACAGTGCGAATCCACCCCAGCACCGCTCATTTCGCGTCCATTTATCGGCAGATCATCGCAACGTCAGGGCCACTATGTCGCTTCTTCTTTATCTGGATTATGCAGGTGTTGCGCTATTTGCCGCCACCGGAGCTTTGGCCGCCTCCCGCAAACAGCTGGATCTGATCGGCTTCCTGTTTTTTGCCACGGTCACCGGTACAGGCGGCGGCACGGTGCGTGATATCATTCTTGGGCGCCTGCCGGTGTTCTGGGTGGTCAACCCGAGCTATATTCTGATCTGCTGCGCTGTCGGCGTGCTGGTGTTCTTCACCGCGCATCTGGTGGAATCGCGCTACAAGCTGCTGATCTGGCTCGATGCTATCGGGCTTTCCGCCTATTGCGTGATGGGAGCGGCCAAGGGAATGGCAGCGACCGGCTCGCCCACCATCGCTATCGTCACAGGCATGATGACGGCCACCCTGGGCGGCGTGTTGCGCGATCTGCTGGCCAATGAGCCTTCGGTGCTGCTGCGTCCGGAAATTTACATCACCGCAGCCTTGATCGGTGCCTGCGTGTTTACCGGGGCTTTCATGCTGGCTGCGCCCTTATACTGGGCGTCTGCAGGTGGGGTGCTGGCAGCCTTTATGGTGCGCGGCGGCGCATTGTATTTTGGCTGGACATTTCCGAGATATGGGCACCAGGCCGGTCGACATCCCGATGACGTGATGTGAAACGGATATGGTTTGCGCCGGTCATGGTCGCCACAACGGGCTTGGAGATCAGGACGGCTGGAGATCAAGCCTTGGGGCGCAGCCGGATCACCACGTCGACATGAGAAATTTCCATGCCTTCTGGCGGCGCAGGCAGGTTGCCAATTTCGATATTGCTGACCGGAATATCCAGAACCTCGTTGCGGCCCTCCACAAAAAAGTGGTGGTGATCCGACACATTGGTATCGAAATAGGTCTTGTTGCTCTCAACCGCCAGAACCCGGATCATGCCGGCCTCGGTAAACTGATGAAGTGTGTTGTAGACCGTGGCCAGAGAAACGGGCACGTCGGCAGCGACCGCTTCTTCGTGCAGTTCCTCGACGGTCAGATGGCGATCGCCCTTGGCAAACAACAGCGAAGCCAAGGCAACCCTCTGCCGTGTCGGCCGCAGACCCGACCGACGCAGTTTTGCTTCCACGTCCCTAGAGGCTTGCGCCATCATACCGGCGATCTCCGCATTGTCCCTTGAAATCTCACTATCATCGTACTGATATACCTGCTGACGGGCCTGCTTTCAATAGTTTGACGGCGGGTAAATCCAGTGAAAGCCCTTATATTGAGGCAGTTGACCGATTTTAGCACTGGTGGAGTATGGACGCTTCCTGTATTCGGTCGGCGGAAAGCGGCCAGGACAGAGGCCATACGACACTGCGTAAAGCGTTGGAATGAATTGGCATCGGCTTCAATTCGTCGCCATCTTGCTTTAAGTCTCCTAAGCGGAACGCCTGAAGGGGGGAATTGAAAGACCGATGAACGAAAAACAAACAAGCTATAATTACGACGAGATTCTCGCCTGCGGTCGGGGTGAACTGTTCGGCCAGGGCAATGCGCAATTGCCGCTGCCGCCCATGCTGATGTTCAATCGCATCACCGATATTTCGGAAACCGGCGGCCCGCATGACAAGGGCTATATCCGCGCCGAATTCGACATCACCCCCGATCTCTGGTTCTTCCCCTGCCATTTCCAGGGTGACCCGGTGATGCCGGGATGCCTTGGCCTGGATGCCATGTGGCAATTGACCGGCTTTTACCTCGGCTGGCTGGGCGAACCCGGCAAGGGCCGGGCGATCTCGACAGGCGAAGTGAAATTCACCGGCATGGTTACGCCATCCACCAAACTCGTGGAATATGGCATCGACTTCAAGCGCGTCATGCGCGGACGTCTGGTGCTGGGCATTGCCGACGGCTGGATGAAGGCCGATGGCGAGGTCATCTACAAGGCAACCGATCTGCGTGTCGGGCTTTTCAAGGAAAAGGCCGACTGAGCGCATCACCCCCACCAAGCAAAAGGTCGATTACATGAGACGGGTAGTAGTTACGGGTCTGGGCATTGTGTCCTCCATCGGCAATAATGCCGAGGAAGTGACGGCATCTCTCCGCGACGCCAGGTCCGGCATTTCCTTTTCTCCCGATTTTGCCGAGCATGGCTTCAAATGCCAGGTCTGGGGTCAGCCTTCGCTGGACACGACCGACCTTGTCGACCGGCGCGCCATGCGCTTCCTGTCCCAGGGCGGCGCTTGGAACCATGTCGCGATGAAGCAGGCGATTGCCGATTCGGGCCTGGAGGAAAAGGATTATTCCGCCAACGAGCGCACCGGCATCATCATGGGCTCGGGCGGTCCGTCGACCCGGCAAATCGTCGAGGCGGCCGATATTACCCGCCAGAACAAAAGCCCGAAGCGCATCGGACCGTTCGCCGTGCCAAAGGCAATGTCTTCCACCGCATCGGCGACGCTTGCCACCTGGTTCAAGATCCACGGCGTCAACTACTCGATCTCGTCGGCCTGCTCGACCTCGGCCCATTGCATCGGCAATGCCGCTGAAATGATTCAATGGGGCAAGCAGGATATCATGTTCGCAGGCGGCCATGAGGATCTTGATTGGTCGATGTCCGACCTGTTCGATGCCATGGGTGCCATGTCGACCAAATACAACGAGACGCCAGCTCTGGCTTCGCGTGCCTATGACACCAACCGCGATGGCTTCGTTATCGCTGGCGGCGCTGGTGTGCTGGTTCTGGAAGAGCTGGAACATGCCAAGGCGCGTGGTGCCAAAATCTATGCCGAACTCACCGGCTATGGCGCGACGTCGGACGGTTACGATATGGTCGCACCTTCAGGCGAAGGCGCGATCCGCTGCATGCGCCAGGCGCTCTCAACCGTGAAGGGTGATGTGGATTACATCAACACCCACGGCACATCGACACCCGTCGGCGACAGCAAGGAAATCGGCGCAATCCGCAGCGTCTTCGGTGACAAAATCCCACCGATTCAGTCCACCAAATCGCTGACCGGCCATTCGCTGGGAGCGGCTGGCGTGCAGGAATCGATCTACGGCCTGCTGATGATGCAGGAAGGCTTTATTGGCGAAAGTGCCCATATTACCGAACTCGATCCAGAATTCGAAGGCGTGCCTGTTGTGCGCAAACGGATCGACAATGCCAAGATCGACACAGTCCTGTCCAATTCCTTTGGTTTTGGTGGAACGAATGCGACGCTGGTGTTCGAGCGTCATAACGGATAACAGCGATGATCGCTTCCATGCAAGGTAAACGCGGGCTCATCATGGGCGTTGCGAACAATCACTCGATTGCCTGGGGCATTTCCCAGGCTCTCGCTTCCGCCGGTGCCGAGCTGGCCTTCACCTATCAGGGTGAAGCACTTGGCAAGCGCGTCAAACCGCTGGCTGCCCAGCTCGGCTCGGATCTTGTTCTGCCTTGTGATGTCGAGGATCTGGCCTCTGTTGATGCGACCTTTGCCGCGCTTAGAGAGCGCTGGGGCAAGCTCGATTTTGTCGTTCATGCCATCGGCTTTTCCGACAAGAATGAGCTCAAAGGCCTCTATGCCGACACATCGAGGGAAAATTTCACCCGCACCATGGTGATTTCCTGCTTCTCCTTCACGGAAATCGCCCGGCGTGCAGCCGACTTGATGACGGATGGCGGATCGCTGCTGACGCTCACCTATGGCGGGTCCACACGGGTCATTCCGAATTACAACGTCATGGGCGTTGCCAAGGCGGCACTGGAATCCTCCATGCGCTATCTGGCCAGCGATTACGGCCCGCGCGGCATTCGCGTCAACGCCCTTTCGGCTGGCCCGGTGCGCACACTGGCCGGTGCAGGTATTTCCGATGCCCGCGCCATTTTCAGCTGGAACCAGAAGAATGCGCCGCTGCGCCGCACGCCCACCATCGAGGACATCGGCGGGTCGGCGCTCTATCTGTTGTCGGATCTGTCCAGATGCGTGACGGGCGAAATCCATTACGTCGATGGTGGCTATAACATCACGTCACTGCCAGCCTTGGGCGTGTTGCGCAGCAATGACGCCGAATAGACACTGAAATTCACGTTCAAATAAAAAAGGCGCCAGGATCTCTCCCGGCGCCTTTTTTTTGTAATCGTTCGGCTTATTTCTTCGCCCACAGTACCTTGTAGCGGGCATTGCGGCAGGTCTCGCCATGCTGACGAAAATTGGCCCCCAGAACTGGCTCATAGGCTAGACCGCGATTGGCCACCATCAGCAGATCGCCGCCGCCGCGCAAAGCATCCGCCGCTGCCTTGATCATTGCCTCTCCAATCGACGGCTCCGTCGCATGGCCTTCGTGGAAGGGAGGGTTCATGATAACAAGATCGTATTTTTCCTTGGGCGGTTCAGTACCCAGATCTTGCCAGAAGAACCGTGCTGTCAGGTTAGGGCAGTTGCGGGCCAGATTCTTCTTCGCCTGTTCCAGCGAATCGTAATTGGCCTCGAACAGGTCGATACGGTTGGTGCGCCGCGCTTTCTCGGCCAGCATCACTGACAGATAGCCCCAACCCGCACCAAAATCGGCGGCATTGCCATCGAAATCCTCCGGCAGCCGGCTGACAAGCAGTTCAGAACCCGGATCGGCATGCATATGGGAAAACTGCCCGGCATAAGTTTCAAACCGGCCCTCGACCATGACCGGCTTGGAAGCGAGCGCGGCAATCGCGGCGGCCTTATCGTCAGGTACGGTGAACCACACGGCAATGCCGTGATACTTTGGCAGGGATTGCGGCTCAAGACCAAGGCGGTCGATCTGTTTGCGCAGCGGCTGAATTCCGTCTTCCTTGGCACCGGCCACAATGATGACGCCACCGGCCCGGACACGCGCCAGCGCTTCCGCGACGCGGTTTTCGTTGAGACCCTTGTGCTTGCCAGCCAGAACCAGCGCGCCGTCATAATCCTCACCTGCCACAACAGCAACCGGCGACTGACGGGCTGCCTCCAGGCGGCGAAAATCGGGTCGGAAACCTTGGACCACGGTCAATTCGGCACCAAAGCCTTCCGGCTTCACGAAGCCAGCCTCAGCGCCGAGAAACAGGAAGCGTTCGTCTTCGCCTGGAAGAGCAACAGCTTCGGTGACAAAGGGGTGAAAAATGGTCTTCAGGGTTTCGCGGCTCATGGCTCGGCAATCTCGTGATTAGACTCTGTCGGTTTCACGGCGAAACAGACAGTCTCTATTTTCTTTTGTTTTCGTTTGCCTTCGGGAAACCCAGTTTCCACGTTTTCTGACAAACTCCCGGATAAAAAAAGGCGCGGAAAATCTCCCGCGCCTCGTCATAGAATCAACCCCGCTTATTCAGCGGCAGCGTCGCCTTCGGCCTTCTTGTCGCCGACGATTTCCTTGCCGGTTGCCTGATCGACAACCTTCATGGACAGGCGAACCTTGCCACGCTCGTCAAAGCCCATCAGCTTGACCCAGACCTTGTCGCCTTCCTTGACCACATCCTGGGTCTTGGCAACGCGGTCCACAGCCAGCTGGCTGATATGGACGAGACCGTCACGAGAACCGAAGAAATTGACGAAAGCGCCGAAGTCAGCAGTCTTGACGACCGTGCCTTCATAGACAACGCCGATTTCAGGCTCGGCAACAATCGAATGAATCCACTTGCGGGCGGCTTCGATTTCCTTGCCGGAAGCAGATGCGATCTTGATCGTACCATCGTCTTCGATGTTGATCTTCGCGCCGGTCTTTTCGACGATTTCGCGGATAACCTTGCCGCCGGAACCGATGACTTCACGGATCTTGTCGACCGGGATGGTCATGACTTCGATGCGCGGTGCGAATTCGCCAAGCTGCGAGCGACCTTCGGTGATGGCATTGGCCATTTCGCCGAGGATGTGCTTGCGGCCATTCTGGGCCTGCGCCAGGGCAACCTTCATGATCTCTTCGGTAATACCGGCGATCTTGATGTCCATCTGCAGCGAGGTAATACCGGCTTCCGTGCCGGCAACCTTGAAGTCCATGTCACCGAGATGATCTTCATCGCCGAGAATGTCGGAAAGAACAGCAAAACGTTCGCCTTCCAGGATCAGGCCCATGGCAATACCGGCCACCGGCTTGGCCAGCGGAACGCCAGCATCCATCAGCGCCAGAGAGGTGCCGCAAACGGTTGCCATCGAGGACGAGCCGTTGGATTCGGTGATCTCGGAGACGACGCGTAGCGTGTAGGGGAACTGTTCCGGCGTTGGCAGCATCGGGCGAATAGCGCGCCATGCCAGCTTGCCATGGCCGATTTCGCGGCGGCCCGGGGAGCCCATGCGGCCAGTTTCACCAACCGAATAGGGAGGGAAGTTGTAATGCAGAAGGAAACGTTCCTTGTACATGCCCGTCAGGCTATCGACATACTGTTCGTCTTCACCGGTGCCGAGCGTGGCAACCACGATGGCCTGGGTTTCGCCGCGGGTAAACAGCGCCGAACCGTGGGTGCGTGGCAGGATACCGACTTCCGAGACGATCGCACGGACCGTTTCGAGATCACGGCCATCGATACGGCTCTTGGTGTCGAGAATGTTCCAGCGAACGATCTTGGCTTGCAGATGCTTGAAGACCGCGCCGATCACTTCGTTGGTGTATTTAGGTTCTGCACCTTCTGGGAAGAAATGTGCCTTGACCTTGGCCTTCACAGCATCGACGGCCGTATAACGATCAGCCTTCTGGGTGATCTTGTAGGCGTCGCGCAGTTCGGCTTCGGCAATCGAGAGCATTTCGGCTTCGAGAGCGGAATGATCTTCCGGTTCGAATTCGCGCGGTTCCTTGGCAGCCACTTCGGCGAGCTTGATGATCGCGTCGATGACCGGCTGGAAGCCACGGTGACCGAACATCACAGCGCCGAGCATGATGTCTTCGTTCAGTTCCTTGGCTTCAGATTCGACCATAAGGACGGCGTCCTGCGTACCGGCAACCACGAGGTCGAGAACGGACTCATCCATCTCGTCGAGATGCGGGTTGAGGACGTACTCGCCATTGATATAGCCGACGCGTGCGCCGCCGACCGGGCCCATGAACGGTACGCCAGACAGTGTCAGGGCAGCCGAAGCGGCAACCATCGACAAGACGTCCGGATCGTTTTCAAGGTCATGCTGGATAACGGTAACAACGACCTGGGTGTCGTTCTTGTAGCCTTCCGGGAAAAGTGGGCGGATCGGGCGGTCGATCAGGCGGGAAACCAGGGTTTCCTTTTCGCTCGGGCGGCCTTCGCGCTTGAAATAGCCACCCGGGATTTTACCGGCGGCATAGGTCTTTTCCTGATAGTTGACGGTGAGCGGGAAGAAATCCTGACCCGGCTTCGGCGACTTGGCGGAAACGACGGTGGCCAGAACAACGGTTTCGCCGTAGCTGGCGAGAACGGCGCCGTCAGCCTGACGGGCGATCTTGCCGGTTTCCAGCTTCAGCGGCCGGCCGGCCCACTCGATTTCAACGCTGTGAACATTAAACATATCTTGTCCTTCATATGCGCTGGCGGCTTTTCTGCCAAAGACATCAAAGCCGCAGTCAGACGCATCGTGCTGAACCATCACGGGCAAGACAGTGGGAGGCTTCAATGATCCCTTCCGGAGGCATCCAGACCAGAGATCCGCCTTTCGGCGCAAGCATCCAACAATCCTGCCCCATGACAGGCCATCGGTTGTCGTCGGCAGTACCGGCCCATCCGGACTGCCTGGTTTGCAATGCCTTGAGCTTTTCAAAGCTCTGGGCAGGTTGCAACATCTCCATGCGGTGCATGGCCTTTCCCGGATCCATACGACCCAGGCTTCATTCAGTCTGTCAGCGGGCAGAATTGCCGCGCAAACCTTTCAAGCCGGAGCCTTTTCAGCGCCCCGGAAAAAGTACCGGCGGGTCCTTCCTTATCGGAAGCCCGCCGGTCCAGTCTTTAGCGGCGAATGCCGAGGCTCGCAATCAGCTTGCTGTAACGGCCTTCGTCCTTCTTCTTCAGATAATCAAGAAGCGAACGGCGGGTGGATACCAGCGTCAGAAGGCCACGACGGGAGTGGTTGTCCTTCTTGTGGCCCTTGAAGTGCTCGGTCAGATTGGTGATCCGCTCGGTCAGGATAGCGACCTGGACTTCCGGCGAACCTGTGTCGCCTTCGTTGGTTGCGTATTCCTTGATGAGGGCTGCCTTGCGCTCTGCAGTAATCGACATCGTATGTCCTTTCTTGAAAGGGAGGATTCGGACGCCTGCGGCCGGGATGTCGTCCAGCGGAGGCCATGAATGCACGCATAGTTCTGCAATGCTGGGGCCGCCTATATACTATTCCGGCAGCCAAGGGAAGAGGTGCGCTTGGCCAGCAAATCAAGCAATAAGCATGATGCTTTCCCGTCCAACGACAGACGGAAAAGCTGAATATCAGGCAAAAACCCGCTTCGGGCGAAACTCGCCTTCACCGATTTCGCCGATCGCCACCAGCTTACCACCGGCCAGTGCGACCGCTTCCGGTTCTGCCACTGGCGCATCGCGACCGCGCAGAATGATTGGATTGCCCATCCGCAACCGATGCGCCTGATCGTCGCTGATCCGGATTTGCGGCAGCGACATCAGCGCCTCACCAGTGTCAAACAGGAAAGCATCGAGTGCTGCCAACCGCTCGTCACGATCCTCGATCTTTTCCAGCTCCACGAGGTCTTCGAGCGGCACCATCATGTCTTCGGCAAACGGCGCGACGAAAGAGCGCCGCAGCTCCGAAATATGGCCGTAGCAGCCAAGATCACGGCCCATGTCGCGCGCCAACGAACGCACATAGGTGCCCTTACCGCATTCGACCTCGAAATAGGCGCAGTCGCGGTCGGCCCTCAGCAGGGTCAGCCGATGAATTTCCACCTCGCGGGAGGGAATATCGACCACCTCGCCTTCACGGGCCAGATCATAAGCACGCTCCCCGGCAATCTTGATGGCCGAAAACTGCGGGGGGATCTGGTTGATCACCCCGGTATAATGCGGCAGCAAAGCGCGGATCTGTTCTTCGGTCGGGCGTTGGTCGGAAGTTTGGGTTGCCTCGCCTTCCAGATCGTCGGTCGAGCGTTCTTCGCCCCAGGTGACGGTGAATTCGTAGATCTTGCGGCCATCCATGACGTAGGGAACCGTCTTGGTGGCATCGCCCAGCGCAATCGGCAACATGCCGGAGGCCAGCGGATCGAGCGTTCCGGCGTGACCCGCCTTCTGGGCGTTGAACAGCCATTTGATCTTGCCGACGGCCTCGGTCGAGCCGTAATCCACGGGCTTGTCGAGGATAAGCCAGCCGGAAACCGGACGGCCCTTGGGTTTTCTGGGTTTGGACATCGTCTTATTCGTCTTCTTGCTTGTCTTCGTCTGGCCCCAGATCGCGCGCCACTTCCGGCGAGCGCAGCAGCGCATCGATTTTCTGATAATTGTCGAAGCTGGTATCGTCGCGGAACCGCACTTCCGGCATATATTTCATCTGCCGCAACTGGCCACCGATCCGACCGCGAATATATTTCGCGTGGCGGTTCAACGCAGCGATCACCGTGTCATGGTCGCTGACGCCGAGCGGCGAGACATAGGCGGTGGCGACCTTCAGATCAGTCGACATCCGCACTTCGGAAATCGAAATAACGGTCTTTTCAATCAGGTCATCACGCACTTCGCCGCGTTGCAGAACCTGGGTAATGGCGGCGCGGACCTGTTCGCCAACGCGCAACATGCGCTGCGATGGCGCGGAATTTGTTGGTTTGCTCATTATCGTTTCTCATTTGCCTTCAAACA
Source organism: Agrobacterium vitis (assembly GCF_013337045.2). Lineage (NCBI taxonomy): Bacteria > Pseudomonadati > Pseudomonadota > Alphaproteobacteria > Hyphomicrobiales > Rhizobiaceae > Gillisella > Gillisella vitis. The sequence continues at coordinate 3,645,861 of NZ_CP118259.1, read as the reverse complement.
GGCGGGTGGGGATCGAACCCTGGGACTGATCAACCTCATCTTCCTGAAGAAGACACGAGGCTCAAACAGCTTTCGTTTTCACACATGTGAACAGAAAGGCCGCTCGAAAAAGCGGCCTTTCTGGATGGTAACCGCTGATTACAGCGTACGGGTGATATGCTCGACGCGGAAGCACTCGATGGTGTCGCCAGCGCGGATGTCTTCGTAGTTTTCGAAGGCCATGCCACATTCCTGGCCCATCGGCACGTCTGCCACTTCGTCCTTGAAGCGCTTGAGTGTCTTGAGCTTGCCTTCGTGGATAACGACGTTGTCGCGCACCAGACGCACACCTGCGCCACGCTCGACCTTGCCCTCGACAACACGGCAACCGGCAACCTTGCCCGTTTTCGTGATGTTGAACACTTCGAGGATCTCGGCATTGCCGAGGAAGGTTTCGCGGCGTTCCGGCGACAACAGACCCGACATCGCTGCCTTCACGTCATCCACCAGATCGTAGATGATGTTGTAGTAGCGGATTTCAGTGCCGGTGCGTTCGGCCAAGGCCCGAGCCTGAACGTTTGCACGAACGTTGAAGCCGATGATCGCGGCGTTGGATGCTTCGGCCAGCGAAATATCCGATTCCGTGATGGCACCGGCGCCCGAATGGACGATCCGGGCCCGCACTTCGTCTGTTCCGAGCTTGTCGAGCGCTGCGACGATGGCTTCGACAGAACCCTGAACGTCGGCCTTGATGACCAGCGGGAATTCCTTGAAGCCGGTATCCTGCAGCTTGCTCATCATCTGCTCAAGCGAACCGCGCTGACCGGACTGGCGGGCAGCGGCCTTGTCGCGGGCCAGACGCTGACGGTATTCCGAGATTTCACGGGCGCGGGCTTCGCTTTCAACCACGGCGAACTTGTCACCGGCGGCAGGCGTACCTGACAGACCGAGAACCTCGACCGGCATGGCAGGCCCTGCTTCCTTGACGTGACCACCCTTGTCGTTGACCAGGGCGCGCACGCGGCCCCACTGATCGCCAGCGACGATGATCTGACCTGGACGCAGCGTGCCCTTCTGAACCAGAACGGTGGCAACGGCGCCACGGCCCCGATCGAGCTGGGCTTCAATGACCAGACCTTCGGCAGTCCGGCTCGGATCGGCCTTCAGGTCGAGAATTTCGGCCTGAAGAAGCACGGCTTCCAGCAGCTTGTCGAGATTGAGCTTGTTCTTCGCCGACACTTCGACGTCGAGCACTTCACCGCCCATGGATTCGACGAACACTTCGTGCTGGAGCAATTGCTGGCGCACTTTTTCCGGGTTGGCCTCATGCTTGTCGATCTTGTTGATCGCCACGATGATCGGCACATTGGCCGCCTTGGCGTGGTGGATCGACTCGATCGTCTGCGGCATGACGCTGTCATCGGCGGCAACCACCAGGATGGCAATGTCGGTCGCCTGGGCACCACGAGCACGCATCGCCGTGAAGGCGGCGTGGCCGGGGGTGTCGATGAAGGTGATCTTGTGGCCGTTCTGCTCCACCTGATAGGCGCCGATATGCTGGGTAATGCCACCGGCTTCACCCGAAACGACGCTGGTCTGACGAATGGCGTCGAGCAACGAGGTCTTGCCGTGGTCGACGTGACCCATGATGGTCACGACCGGCGGACGCGACACCATTTCGCCTGCGTCGTCCTTGACGTCGAAAATGCCTTCTTCAACGTCGGATTCGGAAACGCGCTTGACGGAATGGCCAAATTCGGTGGCGATCAATTCGGCCAGATCGGCGTCGATGACGTCGCCCGGCTTCATCATCTGACCTTCCTTCATCAGGTACTTGATCACATCGACGGCCCGTTCGGACATGCGCTGCGACAATTCCTGAATGGTGATGGTTTCCGGCAGAACCACTTCGCGCATGACCTTTTCGCGGGGTTCCTGCATCTGGCTGCGGCGGAATTTCTCCTGGCGACGGCGCATGGCCGACAGCGACCGGCCACGCGCATTGCCGTCTTCATCGACAGCGGCGGTGGTGACAGTCAGCTTGCCACGGCGGCGCTCATCCTCGGTTTTGGGGCGAGCCGGAACCTTGGCAGGCTCGGGACGCACGACCTTGCCGCGCACCGGACCGCCACGGGCGGGACCGCGATTTTCATCTTCTTCGCCTTCCGGCTTGCGACCGCGCACAAAGCTCGGAGCAGGCGCGCCAGCAGCCGGTCTGGCACCAGCGGGCGACGGCGCCCGGGCAGCAGGCTCGGCAGGACGCGGGGTTTCCGCAACAGGCGCGACTGGCTCTGCGACAGGCTCAGGCGCATTCTTGGCTTCAAGCGCACGGGCCTTGTCTTCTTCGGCCTGGCGAATGGCTTCCAGAGCAGCAAGACGCTGACGCTCGACCTCTTCAGCCTGACGGCGAACCTCTTCCTCGGCACGGCGCTTGGCGTCCTCGACTTCGCGGACCTGGGCTTCAGCCAGAGCGCGGCGGCGAGCATCCATTTCGCTGGCGGACAAATCGTGCAGTACCGCGCCACGCGGCCGGTCGGGCTGGCGGCTCGGCTGGCTCGACGCCTGCGGACGGTTCTGCTGGCCTGGATGGCGCTGCTGCGAATATTGATTTGTCTGTTGAACGCGCTGCGGCGGAGCGGCTGGGCGCGGTGCCTGCGGTGCAGCGGCGACTGGCGCCGGAGCCTGCACAGGGGCTGGCGTCTGCACGGGGGCAGCAGCTGCTGTTGCCGGTGCATCGTCGCCAACGCGACCCTGCGGCTGGCCTGCACGTTCGTCTTCAGGACGGGTCGGGCGGCGCTTGCGCGTCTCGACCACAACGGCCTTCGTGCGACCGCGACCCATATCTTGGCGCACGGTACCCTGGTTCACTCCCGTCGGCTTGAGCGTGAGTGTCTTCTTGCCCGTAACGCTGAGTGTCTTGTCGTCTTTGCTGTCGGTCATTCCGTTCCCGTTCCTTCGAGCGAGGCCGGATGACTACCGCATCAGACCACGCCGTTCACATACTGTCCTACACCACGGAGGCCGGTTTGCACCGGTGACCGCGTCATTGTGGTTTACGGCCAGCGCTACTTGCCATCCGCGGCGAAAGGCCACGATAGGTTTCAAGCAGAGTTGCGCGCTTCACTACACCTTCACCCGCCTGTCCTGCAAGCGCGCAGGCATGGATAAAAGCGTTCTGGCCCATCAGTTCTTGCATTTCCGCCTCGGAAAAGAGCCGATAAGAACGAATTTCCTCATCCGTTTCCATTCCGAGATGCCAGGCCTTGCGGGCCTGGTCCAGTTTTCGAACGCCATCTGCGGCGGCATCGGTGGCGTGAAACACGCCAAGCGCGGCACCGCTGCGGATCGCGAGATCGACCTTGGCCGACCCTGTTACAAACTGGCCCGCCTTGCGCGCCAGGTTCATCATTCCCGCCACCTGCTGAACAAGCAGCCTGTCGACACGCGCTCCCATTTCGGGATCCACGGTGACATCCGCCTTCAAGGCACGGGCGAAAAGCTTTTTCGCCCGTGCCTTGTCCACGGCCTCGCGGGAAACGGACACCCAGCAGCCACGGCCGGGCAATTCCCGTTTCAAATCCGGCACGAGCGTCCCATCAGGGCCCGCCACGAACCGGATCAGTGTATCTGGCGTTCCCGGCTGGCGGGTGACGATGCAAGTCCGGTCGTTCTGACCGTCCTTTACCGCCTTCACCGGCTTTGCCGGACGCCCTTCCTCCAAAGATGGATCGGAGGCCATCACGAGCCCTGCTCAGCCTCTTGCGCCTCATCCTCGACGACTTCTGCCTCAGCCTCGGCGGCAATATCCGCTTCGGTGATCCAGCCAGCCGCCAGACGAGCCTGAACGATCATTTGTTCCGCCTCGGTGCGCGAAATGTCGATTTTCGAGAACAGACCCTCGAATTTCTTGGTCTCGCCATCCTTACGCTCACTCCAGCCGATCAGGTCGTCGGCAGCACAGCCGGCGAAATCCTCGACCGTCTTGATGCCGTCTCCCCCGAGCGCAACCAACATCTGCGTTGTCATGCCATCGATGCTGCGCAGCTCGTCGGACACGCCAAGCGCCTTGCGCTTGGCATCCAGTTCGGCTTCCAGCTTTTCGAGATATTCGCGGGCGCGGGTCTGGATTTCTTCTGCGGTATCGCCGTCGAAACCATCGATGGAAGCGATTTCCTCCAGATCGACATAGGCCAGCTCTTCAACCTGGGCAAAGCCTTCCGACGCCAGAACCTGACCGACCATTTCATCGACGTCGAGCGCATCCATGAACAGGTTGGTGCGTTCGTTGAATTCCTTCTGACGGCGCTCGGACTCTTCCGCTTCCGTCATGATGTCGATATCCCAGCCGGTCAGCTGCGACGCCAGACGGACATTCTGGCCGCGGCGACCGATGGCCAGCGACAGCTGCTCATCGGGAACCACGACTTCGATGCGCTCGGCATCTTCGTCCAGCACGACCTTGGCGACTTCTGCCGGTTGAAGCGCGTTGACGATGAAGGATGCCGGGTCTGCCGACCACGGAATGATGTCGATCTTTTCGCCCTGCAATTCACCGACCACGGCCTGAACGCGCGAACCACGCATACCGACGCAAGCACCGACTGGATCGATCGAGCTGTCGTTGGAAATCACCGCGATCTTGGCGCGTGAACCCGGATCACGGGCCACCGACTTGATCTGGATGACGCCGTCGTAGATCTCAGGTACTTCCATGGTGAACAGCTTCACCATGAATTGCGGATGGGTGCGCGACAGGAAAATCTGCGGGCCACGCTGTTCGCGGCGCACGTCATAGACATAGGCGCGAACGCGATCACCGTAACGCATGGTTTCGCGCGGGATCATTTCATCACGGCGGATAATGCCTTCGCCACGACCGAGATCAACGATGACATTGCCATATTCGACGCGCTTGACCGTGCCGTTGATGATTTCGCCGACGCGATCCTTGAACTCGTCGAACTGCCGATCACGCTCGGCTTCGCGCACTTTCTGCACGATGACCTGCTTGGCGGACTGGGCGGCGATACGGCCAAAATCCATCGGCGGCAGCGGATCGGCAATGTAATCGCCCAGCTTGGCGTCGACATTGCGGTCGCGCGCCAGCTCGAGTGCGATCTGGGTGCCGTAATCCTCGACCTTTTCGACCACTTCGAGCAGGCGCTGCAGACGGATCTCGCCGGTCTTGGAGTTGATGTCGGCGCGAATATTGGTCTCGGAACCGTAACGCGAACGCGCGGCCTTCTGGATGGCGTCAGCCATCGCAGCAAGCACGATTTCGCGGTCGATGACTTTTTCGCGTGCGACCGCATCCGCGATCTGCAACAGCTCGAGCCGATTAGCACTGACTGCCATTGTTTAAAGTCTCCGTCTTCCTGCCTGGGGCATGTTCGCCTGCCAGGCGCGTTATCGGTTATTGGTCTTCGCCGGTTTCGTCATTCTGGTTTGCAGCTTCAGCCGCGGCCTTTGCCTGCTTGTCGGCGCGCAGCGCATCGCGCACCAGATCATCCGTCAGGATCAGCTTAGCCTCGGCCAATGCCGTGAACGGGATGGTAAGCCGTGGCTCCTCCCCGTTGGCGACCTGATCGCGTTCCAGAACGAAACCTTCTGGGGTGACATCCGCAATCTTGCCACGAAACCGCTTGCGATTGTCGATCAGAATGGACGTTTCGCATTTCAGCAGGTTGCCCTGCCAGCGCGTGAAATCGGATGCGCGCACCATCGGACGGTCGATACCGGGCGACGAGACTTCCAGATGATACTCCTTATCGACCGGATCTTCCACATCCAGAACCGGAGAAATCGCCATGGACAATTCCTCGCAATCCTCGACGGTCATCGTACCGTCCTTGCGCTCGGCCATGACTTGCAGGGTCATGCCGTTCTGGTTGAGGATCCGCACGCGAACGAGCTTGAAACCAAGCTCGACGATCACGGGCTCAATGATATCGGCGATACGCCGGTCGAGGCCGGTTTCGGTAATCAGACGTGGCTCGGGTGCCTCATCGGCTGGCACGTGTTCGGACAAACCTGTCCTCCTCGGTATGGAGCTTCATGGTCCATCGCCAACAAAAAAGAGCGGGTCCTTGCGGGCCCACTCTTCATCTGGCGATCAAGAATTTGAACGCCGTATACGCCCTTAGCGTCAACAATGCAAGCATTTCAGAAAAGTCGATCCAATCGCCTTCAAACGCAGATGTGAGCTGATTTTGCCCAAATAAGGACTGGTTTCTTGGCTTCAAGGCATTAGGTTGTGCAACAGGCGATTAGCCTTCCTGCCAGCTGCCTTTCATCGTCCATCCCAGCCTGCAACCGATCGAGCGGAAAACCGTGCCGGACAGAAAATCATCATTGGCGCCCTTCAAGAACCAGATCTTTCTGACGATCTGGCTGGCCAGCATCACCTCCAATTTCGGCGGCCTGATCCAGGATGTCGGCGCCGCCTGGATGATGACATCAATCTCCTCTTCGGAAAGCATGGTGGCGCTGGTCCAGGCCTCCAATACCGCGCCGATCATGCTGTTTTCGCTGGTGGCTGGCGCGCTTGCCGATGGGTTTGATCGCCGCCGGGTGATGCTGTTTGCGCAGGTCTTTCTGTTGACCGTCTCGGCGCTTCTGTCGCTCTTCACATGGTTTGGCCTCTTGACCCCGTGGTCGCTTCTGGCCTTCACCTTTCTGATCGGCTGCGGAACGGCCTTGAACAGCCCGGCCTGGCAAGCCTCGGTCGGCGATATCGTCGGGCGCGAAGACCTGCCCTCTGCCGTCTCGCTCAACAGCATGGGCTTCAACATCACCCGCAGCGTCGGCCCCGCCATTGGCGGCCTGATCGTCGCCCTGGCAGGCGCGGCGACGGCCTTTGCTATCAATGCCGTCAGTTACCTGGCGATGATCTATGCTTTGTTTCGCTGGAAGCCGGTTTATCCGAAAAATACCCTACCCCGCGAAAATCTCGGCCACGCCATCGCCGCTGGCCTGCGCTACATGGCCATGTCGCCCAACCTGATGAAAGTGCTGTTTCGCGGCTTTTTCTTCGGCTTTTGCGCAACCGCGATCCTGTCGCTGCTGCCGCTGGTGGTGAAGGACAATCTGGGTGGCGGCCCGCTGGCCTATGGCGGATTGCTGGGCGCTTTCGGGATTGGTGCCATTGCCGGTGCGATCTCCAATGCCCGTATTCGTGAAAAGCTGAGCAGCGAACAGATCGTCAGCTGTTCCTTCGCCGGCTTCGCGCTGGCCTCCGTTCTGACCGGCATCAGCCATCATTTCTGGCTGACGGCCCCTGCCCTGGTTCTGGCCGGAGCCTGCTGGGTGCTGTCCCTGTCGCTGTTCAATACGGTGGTGCAGCTTTCGACCCCGCGTTGGGTGGTGGGCCGGGCGCTGTCGCTCTACCAGACCGCCACCTTCGGCGGCATGGCGGGCGGAGCCTGGATCTGGGGCCTGCTGGCCGAATCCGGCAGCGCAGGTCATGCCCTGGTGATGGCGGCGGGACTGATGGCTCTCGGTGTCGGCATTGGTCTCGCCTTGCCGATGCCCGCCTTTGCGACACTCGATCTCAACCCGCTCAACCGTTTCAACGAACCGCCCCTGCGGCTGGATATCCGCCCACGCAGCGGCCCGATCGTTATCCAGATCGATTTCGAGATCGACGACAAGGACGTGCCGGAATTCCTAGAGGTTATGGTCGAGCGCAGGCGCATCCGTCTGCGAGATGGCGCGCAGAACTGGGCGCTAATGCGCGACCTGGAAAACCCTGACATTTGGACGGAAACCTATCACACCCCGACCTGGGTCGATTACGTGCGCCACAACCACCGCCGCACCAAGGCCGATGCCGAAATCACCGACCGATTGGGAGACCTGCACAAAGGCTCAAAACCACCGCATGTCCACCGGATGATCGAGCGCCAGACCATCCCGCCTGCCGACGACATATTCCACAAACCGCATATCGATCATCATTGAATTATTTTTAGTATGTAATTTTCACACTACACAACCAAATTTAAACGTGCAAACTATTCCTGTTTCAATCAGGGGCGGTTTAAATGGTATATATTTTGGGTGGAAGTGGCAATGATACGATCACAGGTACGTCTGGCTATGACAGCCTCTACGGAGGCCTGGGCGACGACACCATCAATGGTGGCGCAGATTACGACACGCTCTCCGGGGATGAGGGAAATGATGTGATTTCAGGAGAAGACGGCTCCGATTTCATGATGGGAGGCTCAGGCAACGACAGCCTTTCAGGCGATGCCGGTGACGATAATCTTTATGGGGAAGACGGCAATGACAGTCTTTTCGGCAATGCCGGTGACGATGATCTGAATGGGGGAGCCGGGGCCGATATTCTGAACGGCGGCGATGGCACGGATACTGTCAATTATTGGTCAAGCGATGCGATCAATATAAACCTCGCGACGGGAGTGGCGAGTGGAAGCGATGCGCAAGGCGATACCTTTGTCAGCATTGAGGTCATCAGTGCATCAAACCAAGACGATGTTCTTGTCGGCGACGATAATGACAATATCTTCAAGGGCGGCTATGGCAGTGATACCATTCATGGTGGCGACGGCGATGACACGTTAGCCGGCGGCTGGGATGCGGATGTGATCAATGGCGGGAACGGCTCCGACACCGCAAGTTTCTTCGACAATATGGCTGTGGTCGTCAACCTCAAAACCGGCGAGATGAGCGGCGATGCCCAAGGTGATGTCCTGATCGACATCGAAAACCTCATGGGCTCCTACTATGACGACACCCTTACCGGTGACGACGGCGATAACGTTATCGACGGATATTACGGTTGGGACCTTTTGGATGGCGGCTTGGGCGCCGACACACTCAAGGGTGGAGAGGGCGGCGGCGGCGGCGCCGCAGTCTACACCTACTCGAACGAAGCTGTGCAGATCAACATCGACACCGGCATTAACACCGGCGGTTATGCCGAAGGTGATGTTTTCGATAGAATACTTCAGGTCTATGGCTCTGCTTTCAATGACACATTCACCGCCTCGAAAGATGCCCGATTTGCAGGCGGCCTGGGTGACGATCACTACATTGTCAACAATTCCTCCATTTATCTGATCGAACAGGAGGGCGAGGGCATCGACACCGTGACCACCGGGTTAAACAGCTATGATCTGAGCGAGAATTTTGAAAACCTCACTTACACCGGTACGGCCAATTTCACTGGATCTGGAACGGTGGCCGATAACGTGATGATCAGCGGGGCCGGTGCGGATTACCTGTTTGGAAACAACGGTAATGATACACTGATCGGTGGTGCAGGCGCAGACAAGTTAAGCGGTGGCGGTGACAATGATACATCCAGCTATCGTGACTCGACGTCAGCGGTTACTGTCAATCTGACTACGGGTCTTGCGCAAGGTGGATTTGCACAAGGAGATACGTTTATCTCTATAGAAAGCCTGGAAGGTTCTGCATATAATGATACGCTGACCGGCAACAGAGAAGGCAATACACTGCGCGGCGGCGATGGCGGCGATGTATTGGACGGCGCGGCGGGCAGCGATACGGCGAGTTACCTGGATTCGACCAGTGCGGTCACAGTTAATCTCCAAACCCGCACGCTATCCGGCGGATATGCGAATGGAGATACCATCATCTCCATCGAAAATCTGGAAGGCTCAACCTATGCTGACAGCCTGACGGGAGACGATCAGGCTAACGTTCTAACCGGCGGAACGGGTGCAGACCTTCTGGATGGCGGAGCCGGTTCCGATACGGCAAACTATAGCGACTCCACCGCAGGTGTGATCGTCAATCTCGTAACTGGCCAAACAGCCGGTGGCTCGGCAGAGGGCGACGTCCTCGTCTCGATAGAGAACATCACGGGCTCCAGCGAATCGGATTACCTTACGGGCAATGATGGTAGCAATGTGCTTTCAGGTGGAGAAGGCGATGACCATCTGATCGGCGGTAGCGGCGACGATCTGCTGAACGCAGGCAGCGGCACGGACATTCTGGATGGCGGCGACGGTAACGATACCGCAAGTTACGCTGACTCTTCCGTTGGTATCAGCGCAAGCCTCTCCGGAGACACTGGCGTCGGCGGTTCGGCAGAAGGTGATGTGCTGATCTCCATAGAAACGCTGGAGGGTTCCGTTTACGCCGACACTCTTTCGGGAAGCGGATATGCGGACGTTCTTAAGGGTGGCGAGGACGCTGATACGCTCTTTGGTCTTGATGGTAACGATTCGCTTCATGGCGATGGCGGCGATGACGTCCTTTATGCGGACGCTGGCGATGACACGCTTGCCGGCGGTGAAGGCGACGATGCCCTCTATGGTGGTGAAGGCAGCGACGTTTTCGTGTTCAACTCTAACTATGACAATGATGTGATTTTCGACTTCGACTCGTCGGCGGATTCGATCGACCTGACCAGCATGGGCTTTGCCACCGTCAGTGACGCCGCCGCCTATGCAACCGAGATCGAAGGCGGCGTGCTGTTCACCTTCAGTCACGTGGATACGCTGACAGTGTATGGCTTGAACTATGCAAGCCTGACATCCAGCGACGCGCTAATGTAAAAATCGACTAGTGGCCGGGGTGCTTTCGCCCCGGCCACATACTCCGGCGTCAATTTTGATTTCATCGGCCGGTCATGCAGTCAAGACCTTTTCCAACAGGGCAAGATCGACGATCTGCCACATATCGTTTCTGACCTTGACCTCTTTCGCTGTCCCGTCAGCGTTCTGGCCGGGCCTATCGGGATTAATGATTGCCGTATAATCCAGTCGTTTTTCCTGGGAAATTCGCGCATAGCAGGCATTGATGCAGTTGACCTGGAACAGTTCGATAACCCTGGTTTTGGCGCCGGGCTGGCAATAAACAAGATTTGCCAAACCCGCGCCATGCGGAGCAACAATGACCTCGGCATCGCGGAAAGCCACGACCTGTTCCTTTACGGAAAGCTCACCAGGTGTGATGATTTCAAATCCACGGCTTTCGAGGAACGTGCAGACGGCCTTCTCATTGACAACTCGGCGCACATCGCCCGCATCCAGGCGCGAAACATAGAGCTTGCGGCTAAACCGGCGATCAATTGTGACTCGCTGCGCAAGCGCCTCGAATTCCGCGATGACGGCTGGATGAGGCAGATGAGCAAAGCCGCCGCCGATCAGATTGCTGGTGGTGCAGTCGTCGACATGCAAAACATCGTGATAATCCATCTCGAGCAATCGCCCATTGAATCCGGTGAGCGAAAGAACTTCATTCCTCCACCCGTTCATACGCGGCATTGCCAATAAAATATTACTGTCATCGCGATGTTTTTTATAAATCAACAGGCAGCCGACAGCCTGAAACGTCCAGTGATAATAGTTTTTGTACCAACCATTGCCAATGATAAGCGGAGATATCCCCTCTATCTGAGATATTTTCGCATTTTTAGGCACCAATTCATCGACTATATCTGGATATACGCCATAGAGCGTGTGCTTGATATCCCCGAAATTTTTCGATTTTATCGCACCGCACCAGCCCAGAACGAAGGATTCCCCAAGCCTGCGAAAGGTGATTTCCGGGCTAATATAACCAAGCGGAATGTCCTGTCGAAATGCCTCCAGTTCGTCGTCACCCTCAGCATCGGCGGCAACGTAAATTTCAGGTGTCCAGGAACGCACTTCAGCGGCTGCGATGTTCAGCATTGTTTTTACATCTCTTTACTCAAAAAAATATCGAGAAACTCCAGTGGGAGTCAACCGAGCATTGTCCACAACCCGGATAGTTAGAAAGTGATAACGCTTTAGGATGACCAAACAAAGAGGTTAATGAACAGGTTTTATCGTAGCAAATGCCAAACCGATTGACGCTCACGGCTGCGTTTTTTGAACGCAATACTGCATTTATGGCAGTTCAAGCCCTCAACTTTCAACTTATAATTTTATATTTCTAAATTAGCCAAATAAATTCCCTCTATGCGATTATATCTGAATATGCAAACTATCGATCGGGGCACAATCAGGGGTAGATTACATGGCGACTTTAACGGGCGACTCTGGAAACAACACTTTAACAGGAACAGCTTCGGCAGATACGATTTCAGGCCTGGCTGGCAACGACATATTAAACGGTGGCGATGGTAACGATACGCTAGACGGCGGCGCAGGAACGGACACTTTGAGCGGCGACAGTGGCGACGATACGCTGATCGGCGGGGCAGGTGCTGACGTCCTGAAGGGGGGCGAAGGCTCTGATACGGCAAGCTATGCCGGAGGTGCGGCGGTCAATGTCAATCTCAAGACCAATGTGGCCACAAGCAATGACGCGGCGGGCGATACATTCTACAGCATCGAGAACCTGACAGGTTCAAGCTGGGACGATACCTTTACCAGCGATGGCATTGCCAACATCCTGAATGGGAGTGGAGGCACCGATACCGTAAGCTACGGCTCTTCCAAGGAAGCTGTACAGATCAATCTCGTCACGAAAGTCTTCACCGGTGATGACGCGGCAGGCGATACGCTGATCTCAATCGAAAAAATCGCCGGCTCAGACTTCAACGACACATTCACGGCAAACTCAACAATAACCTTCGCAGGCGGCAAAGGTGACGATACCTATATCGTGGGCAGCGCCGGTGTCACCATCTCCGAGGCAGCGGGCGCGGGCAACGATACGGTCCAGACATCCGTGAATTACACGCTGTCGGACTATGTCGAAACACTGGAATATACAGGAACCGGCGACTTTACCGGCACCGGCAGTGCCCAAGCCAACACGATCATTGGCGGCTCCGGCGACGATACGCTGATCGGCGGGGCAGGTGCTGACGTCCTGAAGGGGGGCGAAGGCTCCGATACGGCAAGCTATGCCGGAGGTGCGGCGGTCAATGTCAATCTCAAGACCAATGTGGCCACAAGCAATGACGCGGCGGGCGATACATTCTACAGCATCGAGAACCTGACAGGTTCAAGCTGGGACGATACCTTTACCAGCGATGGCATTGCCAACATCCTGAATGGGAGTGGAGGCACCGATACCGTAAGCTACGGCTCTTCCAAGGAAGCTGTACAGATCAATCTCGTCACGAAAGTCTTCACCGGTGATGACGCGGCAGGCGATACGCTGATCTCAATCGAAAAAATCGCCGGCTCAGACTTCAACGACACATTCACGGCAAACTCAACAATAACCTTCGCAGGCGGCAAAGGTGACGATACCTATATCGTGGGCAGCACCAGCGTCACCATCTCCGAGGCAGCGGGCGCGGGCAACGATACGGTCCAGACATCCGTGAATTACACGCTGTCGGACTATGTCGAAACACTGGAATATACAGGAACCGGCGACTTTACCGGCACCGGCAGTGCCCAAGCCAACACGATCATTGGCGGCTCCGGCGACGATACGCTGATCGGCGGGGCAGGTGCTGACGTCCTGAAGGGGGGCGAAGGCTCCGATACGGCAAGCTATGCCGGAGGTGCGGCGGTCAATGTCAATCTCAAGACCAATGTGGCCACAAGCAATGACGCGGCGGGCGATACATTCTACAGCATCGAGAACCTGACAGGTTCAAGCTGGGACGATACCTTTACCAGCGATGGCATTGCCAACATCCTGAATGGGAGTGGAGGCACCGATACCGTAAGCTACGGCTCTTCCAAGGAAGCTGTACAGATCAATCTCGTCACGAAAGTCTTCACCGGTGATGACGCGGCAGGCGATACGCTGATCTCAATCGAAAAAATCGCAGGCTCAGACTTCAACGACACATTCACGGCAAACTCAACAATAACCTTCGCAGGCGGCAAAGGTGACGATACCTATATCGTGGGCAGCGCCGGTATCACCATCTCCGAGGCAGGAGATGAGGGCAGCGATACTGTCCGCGCATCAATGGATTACACCCTCTCGAACAATTTGGAGAATCTCGTATACACCGGCTCCAATAACTTCACCGGTACAGGTAACGCCCTGAACAACACCATCACCGGTGGCGCGGGCAATGACACGCTGATTGGCAAGGCTGGCGCTGACACGCTCAACGGCGGTGAAGGCTCCGACACAGCGAGCTATGCCGGAAGTGCGGCGGTTAATGTCAATCTCAAGACAAATGTAGCGACCGGCGGCGAAGCGGAAGGCGATAAATTCACCAGCGTCGAGAACCTGACAGGTTCGAGCAACGCCGATACGCTCACCGGCAATGACAACAACAATGTTCTCAACGGTGGCGGCGGCAATGACACCTTGGCAGGCGGCAAAGGCGCCGATACGCTGAATGGCGGCGATGGCAGTGACACGGCAAACTACGGCAATTCCTTTGCAGCCATTCAGATCAATCTCGTCACCGGCACCCATACGGGCGGTGATGCCGCAGATGACACACTGAGCAGCATCGAAGGCGTGATCGGTTCTCAATATGATGACCGGTTCACGTCGGCATCAACAGGAACGCTTTCCGGTGGTGGTGGCAATGACACCTATGTTGTCAGCCAGGGTGCCACAACGACGGTTCTGGTCGAAGAAGCCAGCGCTGGCACGGATACGGTTGAAACAACCTTGACCAGCTACACGCTGAAAACCAATTTTGAAAACCTCACCCACACCGACTCGACCAATTTTCTCGGTTACGGCAATAGTGCCGACAACGTCATCGTCAGTCAGGGCGGCGTCGATAAGCTCTACGGCTATGCCGGCAACGATACGATCCGTGGCGGCAGTGGTGGCGATACCATTGATGGTGGCGACGGAAGCGACACGGCAAGCTACAGCGATTCCACCGCAGCAGTGACCATTAACCTTCTCACGAAAACGGTCTCCGGCGGTTACGCAACAGGTGATGTGTTCACCAGCATCGAAAACGTCGAAGGATCGGCCTATGCCGATACGCTGACAGGCGATACGGGCGCCAACGTGCTATCGGGTGGAGCGGGCGATGACCTATTGATCGGTGGCGCGGGTGCTGACACGCTGAATGGCGGCGCTGGCCAAGACAAGATCACCTATGAAGCCTCGGCTGCGGCCGTCAAAGTTGATCTCAGCACTGGGACAGCAACCGGCGGCGATGCGCAAGGCGATAAACTCAGCGGCATCGAACGTGTCATCGGCTCCAGTTTCAACGACACCCTGATTGGAAGCAGCGCGGCGGAAATGTTAACCGGTGGTGCTGGCGACGATATCCTGATCGGCGGCGGTGGCAATGACGTCCTGAACGGTGGAGAGGGTGCAGATGTCCTCGATGGCGGCGCGGGGAATTACGACACGCTCAACTACTCTGCCGCAACATCGGCGGTGGTGCTGGATCTAACGACAGGAACCGGCTCCGGCTATGCGGCGGGCGATACGTTTACCGGGATCGAGGCCTTCACCGGCAGCACTTATGGTGACACCTATACCGGCAGCACCTACGCTGCCGAATATAATGTCGGTGCTGGCAATGACACTGTATTGGCTGGCTCCGGCGCCGAGAAAATCAATGGTGGCACGGGGACGGATACCGCAAGCTATGCACTTTCCACAGCGGGTGTTTCCGTCAACCTGGTGACGAATGTCGGCAGCGGTGGTTACGCCGAGGGCGACCAATATAACAGCGTCGAGGTCGTTGCCGGTTCAGACTATAGCGACACGTTCACCACAAGCACCGACAAAACCCTGCTCGGCGGCCTTGGTGATGACACCTATGACATCGCAAGTTCGGCAAGCACGATTACGGAAAATGCCGATGCGGGGATCGATCTCGTCAAGACCAGCAATGCCAGCTACACGCTGGGCGATAATCTTGAAAACCTCACCTATACCGGCACGGCCAACTTCACCGGCTCCGGCAACAGCGCTGACAATGTGCTGACCGGCGGCGCTGGCGATGACGTGCTGGATGGTGGCACCGGCAATGACGCCCTCTACGGCGGTGAAGGCAGCGATGTGTTCGTGTTCAACACCAGCTATGGCAATGATGTCGTTTTCGACTTCCAGGCCTCGTCAGACACAATCGATCTGACCGGTATGGGCTTTGCCACCGTCAGCGACGCCGCCGCCTATGCCAGCGAGATCGAAGACGGCGTGCTGTTCAACTTCGGCAACGGCGATACGTTAACAGTGCATGGCTTGAGCTATGCAAGCCTGACATCAAGTGATTCATTGATGTAAAACTCAACATGTGGCCGGAGTGCGTTCACCTCGGCCACATGCTCCTGTTTCAATTTTAACGTCATTTGGCGATCGCTCTGATCCCCAGAAACTGGACCGTTCATAATTGGAGTTTTCCGCGCTAATTTCCCGGCTGGGCGAAGGAGCGGAAGTATGAAGGCATCGAAGTTTTCGGACGCCCAGAAGGCGTTCGTCTTGAAGCAGGGCGATAACGGAGTGCCGGTGGCGGAGATCTGCCGGAAGGCCGGGATCAGCCAGGCGACGTATTTCAATTGGCGCAAGAAGTATGCGGGCCTGTTGCCGGACGAAATGCGACGGCTCAAAACTTTGGAAGATGAGAAGTCATGGCAGTGAGTTCATCTCTCGATGACCTCGATCTGTGGGCCTATACCAACAATGTCACCCTGGACTTTTCACGGCCCGGCAAACCTACCGACAACGGCTTCATCGATGCGTTCAACAGCAAGCTGCGTTCGGAATGCCTGAACGCCCACTGGTTCTTGACACTTGCGGATTCCCGCGACGTTGGAGACTTGGCGTCGATACTACAACGAGGAACGTCCTCATTCGGCGATCGGATATAACCTCCCAATTGCCCTGCAGAATCCCGGTGGCTAAACCAGCCCGTCACCGTGATCGGAGCCGGAAAACTCCAGCTTCCGGCGCTCCAACGTTTGGGATCAGAGCACCTGTTTGGCCTTCGTCAAGGCAGTCACTGGTTTTTGACTGAGGCCCGTTTTTGACCAAGGAAAGCAAGACCGTGACATCGAGTCAAAGTGTTGCGGTAATTTCAGCCCTGATTCGTGCCGCGATAGGGAAAGTGAGATAGCGGGCCTTCTGTTGTGGATCGAGGGATTTGAAGGATTTGCCGATCATCTGTGCCAGCATCAACCTGTCGCCTTCGCTCGCTGTCCACTGGGCAATCATACCCACTTCTACCACGCCGGCTTGCAGGACTCGACAATAGGCGCCGGGCTGCGCAGCTTTCGTATATCGTCTCGCAAAGCCGGGATCTTCCATGCTCGCCGAGAATGTGGCGCAGGGAGTGCGCGGCGCCGTCACTTCCAGCAGCACGTCGCCGATGGAAAGCCGGTCGCCTACAGCAAGATCGCGGTTGTCGAGACCGTCGATGACCAGATTTTCGCCAAACAAGCCCGGTGTAATCTGCCGGTTAAGCTGCGCCTCCCACCATTGCAAAGTCAGTGCGCCTTCCAGATAAATGGCCTGGTCCGGCCCGCCATGATACTTGCGATTCAGCACCGCATCGCCAACGAGACCTTGCTCGTCTACCATCACCGGACCTGATCGTGCCGATTTGAAAATGCCTGTCCTATAGCTTTTGCCGGGCAAGATTTGTGGTTGGCCAAGACAGACCGCGAGGATTTTCATGGGGCCGTTCTCCTTCGGCGATTCCGTTTCCGATAGATATGGGCTAAGAACGCGCCATGGCAAAGCGAGTCACTGGTCCCGAAATCGAAAAACTGATCCAGCTCCTGGCGAAAGTGCCGGGGCTCGGCCCCCGCTCGGCCCGAAGGGCGGCGCTGCATTTGATCAAGAAGCGCGAGCAATTGATGGGGCCGTTGGCGCTGGCCATGGGCGAGGCCCATGCAAGGGTGAAGATCTGCTCTTGCTGCGGCAATGTCGATACGATTGACCCCTGCACCGTCTGTATTGACGAGCGGCGCGACCAGTCGATGATTATCGTCGTGGAGGATGTCTCCGATCTCTGGGCGCTGGAGCGGGCAGGCGCGATGAATGCCGCCTATCATGTGCTCGGTGGTACGCTGTCGCCGCTCGATGGCGTCGGGCCTGACGATCTCAACATCAAGGGACTGATCGACCGGGTGGCAAAAGGCGGCGTGCGGGAAATCATCATCGCCGTCAATGCCACGGTTGAAGGGCAGACGACGGCCCATTACATTACCGACCACTTGACCGGACTGGACGTGAAAATCACCCGGCTTGCCCATGGCGTGCCGGTGGGTGGAGAATTGGATTATCTGGACGAGGGCACGCTCTCGGCGGCGCTTCGCGCTCGCACGCTGATATAGATCGACGCTTGATCGCGCATTTTGACCGGGAGACGACATGCCCCATTTTCGCCGCCCCCTGATGGCTGCGCTTGCAACGGCGACCCTCTGCTTTTTGACGGCCAATACCGTTATGGCGGCACCTTCGAAAGCAGAGATCGAGAGCCGATTTCAATCCTGGATCAGCCTGGATCTCTGGCCGCAAGCCAAAAAGGCGGGCATTTCGCAGGTAACGTTTACCTCTGCGATGAAGACCGTGAAGCTCGACTGGTCGCTTCCCGATCTGGCACCACCCGGTTTCCCGCCGCCGAAGCAGCGCCCCCAGAGCCAGGCAGAATTTTCCTCTCCCGGCCCCTATTTCCGTGAGGCCCGCATGCAGGCGCTGGCCGCGAGCGGCAGGGCGCTGGCGGACCAATATGCTTCGACGTTGAAAAAGATCGAGGCCAAATACGGCGTTCCGGGTCCGATTCTTCTGGCGCTCTGGGGCCGGGAAACCGGCTATGGCCGGGCCAAGCTTCCCTACGAAGCCGTGGATGTTCTGGCCACCAGCGCCTTCATGTCCACACGGCAAGAGCTTTTTACCCGCGAACTGATCGATGCTCTGCATATCATCGACGGCAAGGACATTGCTGCCGACGCCATGCTGAGTTCAAGTGCTGGGGCACTGGGCCAGCCGCAATTCATGCCCTCCAGCTTCCTGCAATATGCCGTGGATTTCGATGGTGACGGTCATCGCAATATCTGGACCTCGGTGCCGGACAGCCTGGCTTCCATGGCCAATTTCCTGGTGCAGAAAGGCTGGCAGCGCGGTCGTGACTGGGGGTTCGAAGTGACGATACCGTCCGGCGTCTCCTGCGCCCAGGAGGGGCCGGATCTGGCAAAGCCAATGTCGGCCTGGGCGGCAACCGGCATCGGCCGCATTGGCGGCAAAGCCTTCCCGAAACAGGATCTTTCCGCCCCGACCATGATGCTGGTTCCCGCCGGAACTCATGGGCCGGAATTTCTGGTGACGCCGAATTTCTACGTGCTGAAGGAATATAATAATTCCGACCTTTATGCCCTGTTCATCGGCAATCTCGCCGACCGGATCGCCTATGGTTCAGGCAGCTTTTCGGCGCCGTGGGGCGATGTCGGCCATATGCTGCGCTCCGACGTGCAGTCCATGCAGCAGACATTGGTGAAAAAAGGTTATGATGTCGGCAAGACCGATGGTCTTGCAGGCTTCAAGACCCGAAGGTCGCTGGGCGACTGGCAGGCCAAAAACGGGCTGAAACCGACCTGCTTTCCCGATGAGGGCCTGAAAGCGAAATTGAAGTAAGAAAATGCCGCCGAGACAGAGATCTCGGCGGCATTATGAGCGTTACATCAATGAATCGCTGCTAGTCAGGCTGGCATAGCTCAAGCCATGCACTGTCAGCGTATCGCCGTTGCCGAAGTTGAACAGCACGCCGTCCTCGATCTCGGTTGCATAGGCGGCGGTGACGTGCCCCCCGATTTTGGGCCAGCGGGAGCTGGAATTTTCCGGGGTTAAGGCTCATGTCGGCGTGGGTGCCGATGAGCCGTTCATGAGCGAAATCGGCACCTTGTTGCCGATCGCGCTATGTGGCCGGAACTCGTTATAGTCTCTACGCCAATCCTCCATCTTTGCCCGTGCGTCGTCAAGGCTCATAAACCAATGAGCGTTCAGGCATTCAGCCCGGAACTTGCTATTAAAGCTCTCGATGTAGCTGTTGTCGGTCGGCTTGCCCGGCCGCGAGAAGTCGAGCACGACGCCTCTATGATAGGCCCAGAGATCAAGATCACGAGAGATGAATTCGCTGCCGTTGTCTACCCGAATGGTGGCTGGGTAGCCGACCTGGCGACATACCCTTTCAAGCGTCTGGACGACATCCTCACCCTTGTAACTGAAGCGCGCATCGACTACCGGCGAAAAGCGTGAGAATGTATCAACCACTGTCAGAACCCTGATTTTGCGGCCGGTAGCCAATTGGTCGTGTACGAAGTCCATCGCCCAGACATGGTTGGAATGGGTAGGTTCCGTGCGGTCGGCTCGCAGCTTAGCCTTGACCCGACGCTTGGGAACCTTGTTGCGGAGCTGGAGGTCCATCTCCTTGTAAAGACGATAGATTCGCTTCGGATTAACAGGCCATCCATCACGCCTGAGCAGGACATGGACGCGACGATAACCGTAGCGTATGCGCGTTTGGCAGATGTCCCTGATCTTCAGCTTTAGTTCGGCCTGCTCGCCACGTCTGGACTTGTAGACATAGAGCGACCGGTCAATCTTCAACACCGAGCATGCACGCCGGATCGAAACCTTCCAGTCCGCCTTGACTGTGTCGACAAGCTTGCGCTTGCGGGCAGGCCTCAGAGCTTTTTTGACAGGACATCCTGGAGCATGGCCTTGTCCAGTGAGAGATCCGCCACAATCCGCTTCAGCTTGGCATTCTCCTCCTCAAGCTGCCGCAGCCGCTTCATCTCCGAGGGCATCAGGCCCGCGTATTTTTTGCGCCAATTGTAGAACGTCGCATCCGAAATGCCCGCCTTGCGGCAGACCTCGCCAACCGGCGTTCCATCTTCCGCCTGCTTCAACACAAATGCGATCTGCGCTTCCGAAAACTTGGACGCCTTCATTGAATTCTCCTCTTCTTCCCAGCAGGGATCATAAGCGGAAAATTCCAGTTCAAAATGGCCTAATTTATTGGGGGCACGTCAGACTAGATTTCTCCAACAGACGCAAAAACGCCTCCATCAAATGGAGGCGGATGCTGATTGATGTTTGAAGTGGTGGCGGGGCCAGGCTTTAAATGTCCACGGTTAACAAATGTCGGTCTCAGTCAAAAACCAGTTACGGCCTTGACGAATGCCAAAAGGGAACAAAAATTTACCGTGAGACTTCTAACGGCAGCACGATCCTGCCTGAATTATACGATTAGGCTCGATCACAGCATTTATCCATGAAGGAGAAACTCATGTCATCGCTCGCTCAATCATCGCTCGCAAAGCTGTCTGCGGTGGCGCTTGTCACTGCACTCGCGGTTCCGTTGGGCGCCACCGGTGCCAAGGCAGCCGTGCAGGTTGGCATGCTTACCTGCGAAATGAGCCCCGGCATCAGCGCGGTCGTCGGCTCCAGCCGCGACCTGACCTGCGAATTCAAGCCGACCACATCGGCACCGGTCGAATATTATCAGGGCACGCTCAGCAAGATCGGCATCGACCTTGGCTATGTGCAGGGCGGCAAAATGGCGTGGGCGGTCTATGCGCCGGGTCGTCTGGTGGAAGGCGCCTTGCAAGGTAGCTATGGCGGCACCAGCGCCAATGCCGCTGTTGGGTTTGGCGGCGCGGTCAACCTGCTGATGGGTGGCTTCCAAGGCTCGGTGGCCTTGCAGCCTATCGCGCTGGAAAGCACGCTCGGCGTCAATCTCGGCGCGACACTTGCTTCGCTGAAGCTCGCCTATATGCCACCATCCACGCCAAAGTCGCTGGATAATGGTCCGCCAATCCGTCATGGCAAGCATTACAAGGGCTAATCCGCCCTTCTGCGGTCTTCATCTCCCCGGCGACACACATGCCGGGGAGATGCTTTTATCAAGCGATGTGATTACATTACTTATTGGCCATCGCCGCCATTTTTTCGGGATAGCGTCCGCCAGCCACCTTCTTCGGCGACAACAGATCTCCCAAGGCCGTCACCTCTTCCTCGCTCAGAACGATATCGACGGCCCCGATATTCTTTTCCAGATTGGCTATTTTCGTCGTCCCCGGGATCGGCACGATGAAATCACCCTGGGCTAGCACCCAGGCGAGTGCCAATTGAGCGGCTGACGCGCCCTTCGCCTTGGCCATATCTTCCAGCGCATTGATCAGCGCCAGATTGGCGTCGAAATTATCCTGCTGAAAGCGTGGCAGACCCCGGCGGAAGTCGGTGTCGGAGAGGCCATCGAGGTTTTTCAATGCACCAGTCAGCGTACCGCGACCGAGCGGGCTGAAGGGCACGAAGCCGATACCCAGTTCACGGCAGGTGTCCAGCACGCCGTTTTCCTCCGGGTCACGGGTCCAGAGGGAATATTCGCTCTGAATGGCAGCAATGGGATGGACGGCATGGGCGCGGCGCAAGGTCTCGGCGCTGGCTTCCGACAGACCAAGAGCACGGACCTTGCCCTGTTTCACCAGATCCGCCATCGCCCCGACCGTCTCTTCAATCGGCACATCGGGATCGACACGGTGCTGGTAGAAAAGGTCGATGACATCGATTCCGAGCCGTTGCAACGAGGCTTCAGCCACCGCTTTCACATGCTCAGGCCGGCTATCGAGCCCGCCCATGGCATTTTGTGAGGATTGCGTCGCGTCGATCTTGAAGCCGAACTTGGTGGCGATCACCACCTGGTCACGATAGGGCTTCAATCCCTTGCCGACCAGAATTTCATTTGTGAACGGTCCGTAGACTTCCGCCGTATCGAAGAACGTCACACCAAGCTCTACAGCCCGCGCCAGCGTGGCAAGCGAAGCATTTTCATCGGCAGACGGACTATAAGCATGGCTCATTCCCATGCAGCCAAGACCAATGGCGGAGACGGACAGGTCGGAGCCGAGTTGTCGGGTTTTCATGTTTTCACCTTCTCAATCAGGAGCGATAGAGCATTTCCAGGAAAAGTGGAAACCGGTTTTGCCAACCGGAAATGCGCAAAACAAAGAGCTAGAGCGCTGCTGCGATTCCATGAATTGCAGCAGCGCTCTAGAAACAAAATACCGTCTTTGCCGCGAAAGATAATGGATGCAAATGCGCAAGCACTGTTCTAACAAATAGAATAATGAACAGGATTCAATTATCCCAACTGGCGGTTCTGGCGACGGTGGCCGAAACATCCAGCTTCAGGAGAGCGGCGGAAGAACTGGGCATCGCGCCTTCCGCTGTCAGCCATGCTGTGTCGGCGCTGGAGGCAAGCCTTGGCGTGCGGCTGCTGGCGCGTACCACCCGCAGCGTCGCTCCGACCGAAGAGGGGCGGCAATTGCTGCAAAAGCTGGCACCCGCTCTGGCCGATATCGGCACCGCGCTGGAAACCCTGGCGGAAAACAAATCCAATCCCGCCGGACCGCTGCGGATCACCATGCCAGCGCTGGCTGCCGAAGACCTGATCGTACCGCGGCTTGGAGACTTTCTCGGCCTCTATCCGGATATCCAACTCGAACTGATCACCAATGACCAGTTCGAGGATATTGTCGAAAAGGGTTTCGATGCAGGGCTTCGGCTTGGCGAACATCTGGAAGCGGATATGGTGGCAGTCAAGGCAAGTGGCCCAATCAGCGGCACGATTATCGGCGCGCCCAGCTATTTCGAAAGGCATCCCCTGCCCCTCCACCCACATGACCTGATGGAACAGCGCTGCATTCGCCGCCGCTTTTCCAGCGGGCGGATCTATCGCTGGGAATTGGAAAAACACGGCAAGCAGATTGCCGTGGATGTGCCTGATGTTCTGACGCTGGCCGACCAGAGGCTGATCCGGCTGGCGGCGCTAAAAGGTGTCGGGTTGGCCTTTGTCTTTGACCGGCGGGTAGACAAAGACATCCGCGAGGGCAGGCTCATCCGGGTGTTGGAAGACTGGTGCCCGCCCTTTGACGGCTTTTACATCTATTACCCCACCCGCCGCCAGATGCGCCCGGCGCTACGCGCCTTCGTTGACTTCTTCCGGCACCGGAGCTGAGCCGGATTATGGCCCGCGCGAAGCTCTATCGACTCGCCATGCCTCGTTATTCTGCTCCGGCCTCGTTCAGGCTTTGCATCTGCGCCGAAGACAGTTCCAGTGTTCCAGCCCTGACCATCGCTTCAAGCTGCGACAGGCTGGTGGCCGAGGCGATGGGCGCGGTAATGCCGGGGCGAGCCGCGACCCAGGCAATGGCCACCGTGGCAGGCGTCGTGCCGGTCTCGGCAGCGACCGCGTCCAGGGCGTCGAGAATGCGGTGGCCCTTGTCGTTCAGATAGTTGGTGACACGGTAGGATCGCGCCTTGCCCTCGGCATCCTCCACTTGGCGATATTTGCCGGTGAGAAAGCCTGCCGCCAGCGCGTAATAGCTGATGACGCCGATGTCTTCACGCATGCAAAGCTCCGCCAGCGGCCCCTCGAATTTCTCGCGGGTATAGAGATTATATTCCGGCTGGATCACATCATAGCGCGGCAGGCCCTCCTTGGCCGCCGCATCGAAGGATGCCTGCAATTGAGCGGCATCGAAATTCGAGCAGCCGAAGGCGCGGATCTTGCCCTCATCCTTCAGCTTGGCATAGGCGCCCAGCGTTTCCTCATGCGGCGTGTCGGGATCGAAGGTATGGGAGAGATAGAGATCGATATAGTCGGTCTGGAGCCGTTTCAGGGAGTTTTCAACCGCCTCGACAATCCATTTCGCCGAAAGCGCGGGTTTACCCTGACCCATATCCATGCCGACCTTGGTAACGATCACCGCCTTGTCGCGCGCGACATGTCCCTGTTTCAACCATTTTCCAATCACGGTTTCGGATTCGCCGCCGGAATGACCGTCTATCCAGCGCGAATAGACATCTGCCGTATCAATGGCATTGTAACCGGCATCGAAAAACGCATCGAGCAGCTTGAACGAGGTTTGCTCGTCTGCCGTCCAGCCGAACACATTGCCGCCGAACACGACGGGGGCGATTGTGAGGCCGGAGCGGCCGAGATTTCGTTTCTGCATGATAGATCTCCAGAACAAATCGATAAGGGAAATTCGACAGGAAAATAACGCGTACAGCACCGATAACAACCAAGCCCTGTTCACAATCCGGGCATAGACGTTATGTGTCGTCTACCGAAATACGATGTGCGGAGGAAAAGTCATGCTGCGGTTTGGAATTTTATCGACGGCGAAAATTGGTCGTGAACTGGTCGTACCGGCCATTCAGGATGCGGAAGGGGCCGTGGTCAGCGCCATTGCCAGCCGTGACCTTGCCAAGGCCCGAGCCATGGCTGACCGCTTTTCCGTGCCGCATGCCTTCGGCTCCTATGAAGAGATGCTGGCGTCTGACCTGATCGATGCCGTCTATATTCCCCTGCCAACCGCCCAGCATGTGGAATGGACGATAAAAGCTGCCGATGCGGGCAAGCATGTACTGTGCGAAAAGCCGATTGCCCTGAAAGCAGCGGACATCGACAGCCTGATCGCCGCGCGCGACCGCAACAAGGTGCTGATTTCGGAAGCCTTCATGGTCACCTATGCGCCTGTCTGGCACAAAGTCCGCGCCCTTCTGGCCGATGGCGCCATCGGCAAGCTGCGGCATGTGCAAGGGTCTTTCACTTACTTCAACCGCGATCCCGGTAATATGCGCAATATCCCGGAACTCGGCGGTGGCGCGCTACCGGATATTGGCGTCTATCCGACCATCACCACCCGCTTCGCGACAGGCCTTGAGCCGGTGCGGGTGCAGGCGGTGACGGAACGCGACCCCGAATTCGGCACCGACATCTATTCCAGCGTCAAAGCCGATTTCGGCAGTTTCGACATGAGTTTTTACATCGCCACCCAGATGGCCGCCCGCCAGACCATGGTGTTTCATGGCGATGAAGGGTTTATCGAGGTGAAATCACCGTTCAATGCCGACCGCTGGGGGGCGGAAGAGCTGGAACTGACCAACCGCAACCACAGCGAATCGCAGATTTTCCGCTTTCCCGATAGCCGCCAATATCGCCTGGAAGCTGAAGCGTTTGCCAAGGCAGCCCGGGGTGAAGAGAGCAACGTTGTGACGCTGGAAAACTCCCGCGCCAACCAGCGCTTCATCGATGCCATCTACCGGGCCAGCGAAAAGGATGGTTGGGAACCGGTTTGATCAACCGATTTCAGTGCTTCAACGGCGAAACACAAACCGCGAATAGCCGAAAAAGCTGAAAGCCATCGCGGCAAGTGATGCGAAAACCAGCGCCGCGAAAGGATTGAGTGCCGGGATGGCGATCAACAACCCGGCATAAAGACCGTAATTGACCAGCGCCGAGACCACCCCGACCGAGCCATAGCGAAATCCCTCGACGGCGAGGCTTCGCCGGGATGCCCCGAAGGTGAAGGCACGGTTAAGCCGCCATGTGACGAACAGGGCCGCCAGAATGGCAAGGGCGCGGGCCGGTAAAGGGCCAAGAGCGCTGTAAGACAGAAGCAGCCATAAAAGCCCGGCATCCACGGCAAAACCCGTACTGCCGACCAGAGCAAAACGGACCAGCTTCTTCATGCAGCGTCCGCAGCCGAGCGAGCCGGATCGATGACGGGATCAGCCGCTGCCAAGGCCGGGTTTTCAGGTGCGATAAAGGCGGGCAAGGCGATATAGGAAAGCCGCAAATGCTCGGCCCGCGCCCGCGATAGCGAGTCGAGGATCAATCCCGCGGTAAACAAGAGCTGGCTCATCAACAGCAGCGCCACCGACAGAACCCAGGTCGGCAGCCGCGACACGAGGCCGGTGGTGAAATATTCGCCCAGAACCGGTGCCATGAAACCGAGGCTTATCGCCAGGACCAGCCCGGCCAGCGCCGAGAACGTCGCAAATGGCCGCGTCTCCTTGGACAGCATAGCGAACATCCAGAGGATTTTTGCACCGTCGCGTAAGGTCGATAGCTTGGAATGGGAGCCTTCGGGCCTGCGTCCGTAGTCCAACTCCAGTTCCACGACCGGCAACTTCAGCCGCGAGGCATGGACGGACATTTCTGTCTCAATTTCAAAGCCTGCCGACACTGCCGGAAAGGTTTTGACATAGCGGCGCGAGAAGGCACGGTAGCCTGAGAAAATATCGGTAAAGCCCGGCCCGAACAGAAAACGGTACAGCCCGTTAAACAGACGATTGCCAAGCGCATGCCCCTGGCGTCCGGCATCATTGTGGACATTACGGCGCGTGGCGACCACCATGTCGGCGCGCTCTTCCATCAGCAGATGGATCAACGCATTCGCGTCCTGCGGCGCGTAGGTGCCATCGCCATCGGCCATCAGATAGATATCGGCGTCGATATCGGCAAACATCCGGCGCACCACATGGCCCTTGCCCTGCCGGCGCTCGTGCAACACCTCGGCACCGGCCAGCATGGCGGCCAGCGCCGTGCCATCGGTGGAATTGTTGTCATAGACATAGACCCGCGCCCGCGGCAGGGCGGTACGGAAACCGCGCACCACCGAGGCAATGGTGCCAGCCTCATTATAGCAGGGAATAAGGACCGCCACGTCCGGTACTGGTGTTTGGCCCATGAACTTACTCGATACACATGTTCGGGCAGCCGAAACGCGGCTCCTTGAGATTTTACTATTTCTTGAGAAGGTTAAGGCTAGGTTTCGGATAAGCCGAACAATCGAAGAATCTTGGTCGCATCCCCCCGAAACGGGAGGCCCCGAACAACCGGAAATACCGATGACGTCCAGTTCTTCTCTTCCTGCATCCTCTGCATCATCTCTGGTGACGGCACCTGGGACCGCCCCGCGCCTTCTGCCGGTGATGCTGGGCTATTGCCTTCTCGTCATCGTCGTCCTCTGTGCGACGACGCTGCCTTTTGCCAAGGATTATGTCGGCGCTGACAATGACGATGCCATGCGGCTGATCGAGGTTCGGGATTATCTTGCCGGTCAGGGCTGGTTTGACATGATGCAATACCGCCTGGGTCTGTCGCCCGGCACGCTGATGCATTGGTCGCGGCTGATCGACTGGCCGATTGCCACCTTAATCCGGCTGGCGGGTATCTGGTTTGCACCGCACACAGCCGAAGCCGTTGCCCTCGCCATCTGGCCGCTCCTCTGGACCGTGCCGGTCATGCTGTCGTTCGGTGCTGCCGGATGGGCGCTGGGCGGTCGGGTGACCATGCATCTGGCGCTTTGCCTGAGCGCTCTTTATCTTCTGACATCCAACCGTTTCCTGCCCGGCGCAATCGATCATCACAATGTCCAGATCGCCCTGGTCGCTTTCCTGACCGCCGTACTTTCCACCGCCGCGCCAAGGGTTCAGGCTTCGAACCAGTCTGAACCCCGCTCCCGGACACGCTCATCGACACTGTTTACGCTGGCCGGTGCGGCGGCGGCGGTGGCGCTGGCCATCGGCGCAGAAACCACGCCGCTGATTGCCACGGCCTGCGCTATCGTCGCCCTGCTTTGGGCCTGGCATGGCAAAGCGATGCGGGCCTGCGCTATGGCCTATTCTCTTAGCCTGGCGCTGTCGGTCACGCTGCTGTTCGTGGCAACTGTGCCTGCGCAATCCTATCGCACGGTGACCTGCGACAATCTCTCCTTCGGGTTTTACGCCCTGACGGCGATTGGCGGCGGATTGCTGTTTTCCGCTGCCGCCTTTGCCAGCCGGTTTCCTGCCGGTGTTCGGCTGCTCTTGCTGCTGGTGATCGGAGCAAGCGTCGGTCTCTCAGCTCTGATTGTCGCGCCTCAATGCCTCGGCAATCCGCTCGCCAATCTCGATCCGATGCTGGTGACGCTGTGGCTGAACAATGTCGGCGAGGCTCGCTCGATCCTTGCCATGGCGCAGCAGGAGCCGGGAACTCTCGGCGGCTTTTACGCTGTCGGCCTATTCGGGCTTTTGGTCTGCCTTACTCAGGTCTGGCGGAAAAACCAGATGGAGGCGCATTTGGCACTGGCGCTCTTGCTGGCGGTCAGCGTCGGTGTCGCGCTGATCCAGGTGCGCGGCGCAATGTTTTCCAACCTGATCCCGATCCTGCCGCTCGCTCTGCTGGTTGCCGATCTGCGCGGGCGTGCAATGCTGCGACCAGCCCGCATTCTCTCAAGCCTTGCCTATATCGCCAGCATTCTTCTGTCGGTCCCTTCCGTGTGGGCAATCGCAGGCACGCTTGCCGTGGAAGGAACGGCACGATTAAAACTACAGACTCGCTCCGGCCCGGCATCCCAGGATGCCAGCCGTGATTGCTCATCTGAAAAAGCTCTTGCTCAATTGGCGGGCTTGGCCCAATTGACGAGTTTAGCGCCGACGACGGTTGCCGCCCCATCGGAAAGCGGCACTTCCATCCTGCGCTTTACCTCGCATCGGATATTGACCGCGCCCTATCATCGCAACCAGGCAGGCATGCTGACGGAACTGCATATCGGCCTCTCGACACCGCCGGACGCCCTTGCTTTTCTGGTGGGTGCCCATGTCGGCATTCTCGCCTTCTGCCCCTCCGATGCACAAACCCGCCAGTTGATCGCCTTGAAGCCCGACGGGCTTTATGCGGATCTGAACCGCAACAGAGTGCCTGATTATCTTCAGCCGCTTGCAGCCGACAGCCAGTCCGGCCTGCGGATCTTTGTGGTCAAGCCGCAGCCGTGAACGGATAGAGTTTAAAAACGAATAGTGAGATCAGGCGAATAGTGAAATCAGGCGATCTTGCGCTGTGACAAGGCCAGCGTGACCATCAGGCAATCGATAAGCCCGACATTATAGGCGATCAGAGCCGTCAGCAGATCCATCGCCGTCATCGCAGGCGAAAGAGCCAGCATGACCAGCCCCGCCGTCAAAAGCACCAGCGAAACCGCTACAATCGCCAGGATGCTTCTGGTCGTTGCGGTGGCGATGCCAATTGCCATGGCGATGAGAAAGGTCATGGATGCGATCCCGTATGACAGACAAATCGTGATATCGGGCATATTGCCACCCGAGAGTTAACGATTGGCCCATGAAAACGCCCCGAACAAAGCCTGTTTACTTCTTTCCAAAAATAGATGCGTTTTTTTGCAAGCTTGGATAAAACACTGTCATGGCCTCTTTCTTTGACGACGACCAGCCCAGCAATCTGACCGAATTTTCCGTCTCGGAGCTTTCCGGATCGATCAAGCGCACCATCGAAACCGCCTTCGATCAGGTGCGAGTGCGCGGCGAAATTTCCGGCTTTCGAGGCCAGCATTCCTCCGGTCATGCCTATTTTTCGCTTAAAGACGACAAGGCGCGGATCGACGCGGTGATCTGGAAAGGGTCGTTTTCCAAGCTGAAATACCGGCCCGAAGAAGGTATGGAAGTGATCGCCACCGGCCGCATCACCACCTTTCCCGGCTCGTCCAAATACCAGATTGTCATCGAGCAGATGGAGCCGGCCGGCGCTGGCGCCCTGATGGCGTTGATCGAGGAGCGCAAGCGCCGGTTTACGGCCGAAGGCCTGTTCGATCCGGCTGCCAAGCAATTGCTGCCTTTCATGCCGAAGGTCATCGGCGTCGTCACCTCGCCCACCGGCGCTGTCATCCGCGACATTCTTCACCGGATTTCAGACCGCTTTCCGGTGCATGTGCTGGTCTGGCCCGTCAAGGTGCAGGGCGAAGGCTCCGGCGACGAAGTTGCCAATGCTATCAACGGCTTCAATGCCTTTCAGCCTGATGGTGCCATCCCGAGGCCGGATGTGCTGATCGTCGCGCGCGGTGGCGGCAGCCTGGAAGATCTGTGGAGCTTCAACGACGAAGCGGTGGTGCGGGCGGCGGCGGCCAGCGCCATTCCGCTGATTTCGGCGGTCGGCCATGAAACGGACTGGACACTGATCGATTATGCAGCCGATGTCAGGGCGCCGACGCCGACAGGCGCGGCTGAAATGGCCGTGCCGGTCAAGGCGGATCTGGAAGCGCAACTGGCCGGGCTGGCCGCGCGTCTGGCAGGTGCCGTCAACCGCCAGATGGATCATCGCCGCCAGAACCTGCGGGCGCTGGCCCGCGCCCTGCCCTCTCTCGATCAATTGCTGGCGCTGCCCCGCCGCCGTTTCGACGAAGCGGCCAGCGGTCTTGGCCGCAGCCTGGAACTGAATACCATGACCAAGCGGCAAAGCTTCGAGCGGGCCGCTGCCAAATTGTCGCCGGATATGCTGGTGCGCCGCCTGGTCGAACGCCGCCAGCGGGTCAGCGAACGCGCCGCCCTTGCCGACCGGATTATCGAGCGGCTGATCGAGCGGCAAAAAGCCCATCTTGGCCGGATCGATGCGACATTGACGGCAGTTCCAGCCCGGCTGAAGGCCCAAACGGGACGCTCGAGGGACCGGCTGGACAGCTTTTCGCGCCGGGCCGACAGCGCTGTTATCAACGATCTTCGCCGCGCCCGCTCCACGGTGTCGGCCCATGACCGGATGCTGCAATCGCTGTCCTACAAGAATGTCCTGATGCGCGGCTATGCCGTGATCCGTGGGGAGGATGACCGGCCCCTCTCGCGTGCGGCGGGACTTGAACATGGGCGCGCCATCGCAATCGAATTTGCCGATGGCCGGGTTTCCGCCGTGACAGGTGATGGCGATAAGGCGTCACCTCCACCGCAAGCCACTCCTGCCACGACAACCCCAGCCCCGGTGAAACCGAATCCCTTGCCCAAATCGCCGAAAAAATCGGAGCCACCCGCCGGACAGGGGAGTCTTTTCTAACCAAAAGGGCGCAAACAGCACCGTGACGAGCGACAGAATGGACGTTTGAACGCGGTGCCGTGCGGACAGGGATTACGGTGCGGATACAAGGCTTTGGACCCCTTTGCCATGGCTTGAAAAAAAGACGGATCATAATAAATTCAAAGCTTTGGTTGACATGCATGCCTTGAGGGGGTATCTATTGGTCATCGATATTTGCTTGCTGAGCTTTGGTTACCGCGCAATTAGCACCGCGCCCTGAACGAACCTTCCTTTCAAAAATCGCTATCCTCATCCACGGCGTTTTACGCTGTGGTCACTCAATATGCTATGAAAGGGTTCATCATGACCACTGGCACAGTTAAATGGTTTAATTCCACTAAGGGCTTCGGCTTCATTCAGCCTGACAACGGCGGCCCAGATGCATTCGTGCATATCTCTGCTGTTGAACGCGCTGGTATGCGTGAAATCGTCGAAGGCCAGAAGATCGCCTACGACATGGAACGCGACAACAAGTCCGGCAAGATGTCGGCCTGCAATCTCCAGGCTGCTTAATATAGGGTTCGGCTTTCCTTTGACCACGGATGTACTGGCATTGTTGAGAGCATGATCCAACCAAGGTCAGGCAGTTTGCCTGGCCTTTTTTATTGCCTGCCGCGCCGTCGCAGACCGCGCTCACACGATTTCCTGTTGCATAACGTCTTGCGCCCGGCTCGGGTCGCACATGAAATATGCAGCAGATGGTATGCGAAGAGACCGTGAAGATGGCAATTTCTATGCCGTTTGCAAACATCTCAAGTCCTTGTTGTCTTTGAGATATCTGCATGTCTTCAGGGCGAGGATGTGATCTGCATCTTTGAGCCTTCGTAATTAGTGTCACAGCGGCCTCACGTACACCTGGATGTACACGGCGCTAAATGTCGTAGCGTTTTTTGCGCGCCATGCCCGGCACGCGGCGCTGCCACCCAGAAAGGCGCGACCCCATGGCAGAAAACTATAGTAAATCACGTCAGCAGGCGGAAATCGCTTTTGACAAGGAGCAGTCGCAGTTCTTCGCGCGCGGTCGTGCCGTGGAAGAACAGGATTCGCTCGTGCTTGCCCGCGAAGAAAAAACCCTCAGGCTGCGCGAAGCACGGCTTGCCAAGGAATTGCAGGACCAGCAGATGGCTGACGCCGCGACTGCTGCCAAAACGACCCGAAAAGCCTGATTTGCAGGCCCTATCTACAACTGGAACATCTCTTTGAAAAATAGCCGGAAAAATGAAGTCGTCGACCGCCGTACCACCGCTGCCGACGCAAAGGCCGCTCTCCTTCAGGCCTATAAGGCCGCGCAGGAAGCGTCTGAACCAAGCCGTCTTGCCCGCCAGGCGGAGCGTCAGGCGATAGCCGAGGCGAGAGAAGCCCGGCGCGCCGAGCGCGAACAGACAAAATTGCAGGAACAGCAACGGCTTGCAGCCGAGACGGCGGCACGGGAAGCCGCACTTGCCGCAGAAGCAACGGCCGAAGCCGATGCCCGCGACGCCGCTGAAAAAGCCCGAATTTCCCGTTTGCTTGAAGACGAAGCCACCCGCAAGGCGCAGCGCGATCAGCGTTATGCCAACCGAAAGGCCAGACAGGGCTGATCGGCCTTACTGCATAATTCTTTAGACCGGAATCGGCGTGAAGAGCAAATTATGTAACAAATTCAAAATTTATGGCGACTTTCGCGCACCACATTTGGTGCGCGGGTCTCTATTTAGATGAAATCGGCCTGCGTTTATCAAACGCGGGCCGTGTGCATGTTCAGGCCCATTCGCCCTTGCGCATCACGGGCACCGTTGTGCCATCCGCTTTCACCCCGTCGATATCGACCTTGTCGGAACCGATCATCCAATCGATATGGATCAACGACGAATTGCCGCCCTGGGCTTTGATCTGCTCCGGCGTCAGCGACGCTCCGTCCAGGAAGCATTTGGAATAGCACTGGCCAAGCGCGATATGGCACGAGGCGTTTTCGTCAAACAGCGTGTTGTAGAACAGGATGCCGGAAGCCGAAATCGGCGATGAATGCGGCACCAGCGCCACTTCTCCCAAACGCCGCGCCCCCTCGTCGGTGTCCAACACCTTATTGAGCACTTCCTCGCCGCGCGATGCCTTGGCCTCGACGATCCGACCCGCTTCGAACCGCACCTGGATATTGTCGATCAACGTGCCCTGATGCGACAACGGCTTGGTGGAGGAGACCAAACCCTCCACTTTCAGCGCGTGCGGCGTGGTGAACACCTCTTCCGTCGGAATATTCGGATTGCAGGTAATGCCATTCTTGGCCGTGGAGGCACCTCCGTGCCATTCGTGGCCATCGGCCAAGCCAACCCGCAGATCCGTGCCTGGGCCGGTGAAATGCAGACTGGAGAACCGCTCGCCATTCAACCAGGCCGAACGCTTGGCCAGTTCACCATTATGGGCCATCCAGGCAGCGACCGGATCGGACTGATCGACCCGGGACGCGGCAAAAATCGCATCCGCCAGCTTTTTCACCGCCTCATCCAGGGGCAGATCCGGAAACACCTGTGCTGCCCAGGACGGGTTGGGATAGGAGGAGATATTCCAGTTGATGTCGAAATTGGAAATCGGCTCCAAGGCAGGCTTATAGGCAATTGAATTGGCCTTGTTGGCCCGCGCTACCTTGGCCGGGTCCTGGCTGGCGAGCAGCATGGGATTGTCGCCGGAAATCGCCAACCGCGCAGCACCCCCCGCATAGGCTTTGGCCATTCCCTCGTAGAGCCAACCGGAAGCCCGGTCGAAACTGGCATCCGAGCCATGGGCATAACGGGCCAGCGTCGTCTCTTCATCCGAATAGAATGTCGTCACAAGACCGGCACCGGCCATATAGGCATGGCGGGTGATGTTGCGCACCAGCGGCAGCGCGTTGAGCGGCGCGGTGATCACCAGATCCTGGCCCGGCGCTAGCCGCAGACCAACCTTGACGGCCACTTCGGCCAATTTGTCGAGCTTTACCGGATCGATGGAGTTTGAGACATCAAGCAGGGTCATAGATTTTGTCCTGGTTTTCAAAACGAAAGGGCCTGCGCTTTTCAATCGCGCAAAGGTCGCTGGCGGCGTCCGGCTGCCTCATCCAAAGCCCAAGGGCGCTGGCATGAAGAATCAGATGGTCATGAAACAGATAGGCAATTTCATGCAAAATTGAAGGTGAAAACACCATCAGGCAATAACCGATGCTGCTATGGCATTGAGCACGGCCTGCGCCGCCTTCGGCTCCAACCGGACCTGCAAGCCGCGCTGACCGCCATTGAGATAAATATGCGGCTCAGTCAGCGCCGAGAGCTCGATCACGGTCGGCACCAGTTTTTTTTGGCCGAAAGGGCTGATGCCGCCGACGACGAAGCCGGTGAGCTTTTCGGCGGCGGCGGGCTTCATCATCGCGGCATGTTTACCGCCGATGGCGGCGGCCAGTTTCTTCATGCTAACCTCCTGATCGGAAGGCAGGACGACGCAGACAGGCTTGCCATCCACCTCCGCCATCAGGGTTTTCAGCACCCGGCGCGGCTCCTCGCCAATCGCTTCCGCGGCTTGCAGGCCGATCCGCTCGGCGTTCGGATCGTAATCGTAGTGATGCACGGTAAAGGCAAGACCAGCCTTTTCCATTGCCAGCGTGGCGCGGGTGGATTTCGACATTGTTTGCCTCTTTACAGCGATGTACACCCTGGACCATAGGACCGAAAGTTAAGCACCGGCCTTCGTGAAAACAGCCTGATATTGCTCCGGCTTGAAGCCCACCAACAGTGCGCCATCCTTGTCCAGCACCGGGCGTTTGATCATTGAAGGTTGAGCCAGCATCAGGTCCAGCGCCTTTTCCTCGCTCATGTCGGCCTTGGCTTCATCGGAAAGCTTCTTGAACGTCGTGCCCGCCCGGTTCAGCAATACTTCCCAGCCAAGCTTGGCACTCCATGCCTGAAGGCTGGCGCGGTCGATGCCCTTGGCCTTGTAGTCGTGAAAGGCATAATCGATACCCGCCGTCTCCAGCCAGGTCCGCGCCTTTTTCATCGTGTCGCAATTCTTGATGCCATAAAGCGTGATCGTCATGGGTGCTACCTCATCCGTGTTGGCTCATGCCTATCAAAAACGGGCGTTGTTGCAAGCTCTGCACCATCTGGATTTCATCGCTCCGAGGGTACGATTTCGACGAGACCTGACGCTTATCAAGGTAAAATATATCTTTCCAGCGATGCCGGTTTCATCAGTATTTCCTTAAAGGTTTCGGCCTAGCTTTTGCCCTGGCAGCAAAACGGACGAAAGCTCGAAGCGGCTGCCGAAGATCGATGGGACAGGCCGGGCGCCACGATGTGTGCGCATCCAAGCCATTGCCCGTTCAAGATGAAGCCATAGCGACCATGGATGAAGCCATGTGCGCCTGACCTGTGTGACCATGATGGATACTGCATCAATTGTGAGAGACGGTGTTTTGCTTTCCTCTGCGCCTTCCGCCCAGACCTATCCTGTGGAACGGACTGTACGATTAGGAGCGGCACATGACGACAGCCAGCAGATCGGGTTCCTGTTCTCCTCCCCCCAACGGCAGCTGCCGAGGGAGGAAATCCCACCACTTTCTGCGGAAATGATCGAGGAAATTGCCGAGATCAAGGCAGACGACGTTAAGGAAGAAGAGCGACTACCGGCCAATTGGCTCGATGCCATGTCCTCAAGCGAGGAGGAAGGATCACCGGTTATCGAGCGTCCTTCGGGCTTCCTTGCCGACGACAATGGTCTCTATCGCATGTTCCTGCCCGACATCGTTTGAAGCAAGCACATCAAAGACCACACCAGGATTAACCGCCAATTCACGCCATCGCATCACATATCCATGCGATGCGGCGTCCGGGCTTTTGCTTTGATTTCGTCAAAGCTCCATTCTTTCAGCAGGCGGCCATTTTCCCAAACCGGCTGCAAATGATTGGTGCGACGGCCTAGATCCTCCAAAGCAATAGAGGCAAACTCGTCTCCCTCGACGATGACGGCGCGACGCCCAGGTTCCGGCAGGCGTTCCTGCATCGTGACCGGACGGCGGGAAATGGGGCGCCAGCGCTCCTGTCCGTCCAAGATGGCACTGCATTTCATCGTGAAGGAATAGGTAGAGCGGCTGACCTTCTGCAATTGCGATGCGCCGATGCCGAAGGAAATATTTTCCGCCGAAAAGCCCATGGCTTCCAGCCGACCAAGGATCATGGTGATATCGCGTAGCGACACGCCATCCGCCTGCAAGACCCGCACCTTGTCATCCAGAACCTTGTAGCCCTTGGCATTCAACCGCGTGCCGAACTGGTAGGCAAGCTGGGCCACCGTCTGGACCGGAACATCGATCGGATCGCCGCTATCGGGACGCACGATCAGCCTGCCGGGCTTGGAGCGCACTTTCTGTTGCAGCGTCTTGCCCCAGATTTCGGACACCGCATTATGGATGTCATAGCTGTCCGAGACCACCGAATAGGCGGGATAATCGCCAAACCGGTCGATCATATTTGCGAAGGACTGCACTTCCTGGTCCTGGCCCCAGGCAATCATGGTCGTATGTTCCGAAGCCGGAATCGAAAGGCCAGCCATGGCAGCACCATAATAGCGGCGGGCATAGAGCACCGCTTCCAGCGTATCGGTGTGGTCGAAATGCAGCAGGTTGGCCACACCGCCCAATCCGGCCTGTTCGAGGCTGGCTGCACCGCGCGCGCCGTATTCGAACAGCCGCGAGCCGATAACACCAGCCGGGTCGTCACAGCTTTTATCGAGGAAGGGCTTCAAAGTCTGCTTCACATGGCGAAGCGAGCTGGCGACCGTGGACGGATACCACACCGCCCGCAACAGCGCCGTTTCAATATAGGAGGGCAACCAGAAGCAGGCCGGATCGGTATTGACCACCTGCACCATCGGCACGCCACGATGCAGGAAGCTTCCCTCTGGCAGCGCCTCTATGCGCAAAGGCAGAAATCCGCCATGGGCGGAGAGAATATAGTGCCAGCCGGCCTGGTCGAAAGGCTGGCCGTGCAGGGCGGCCAGCTCCTGCGCCTCATCGATATCGGCCCGGGTGATGGGCTGCGAAAGATATTCCTTCAAGAACATCTGCAAGCCGAAAAACACCACTTCCGGTCGCAGGGACGCACCACGGGTGGTGACATAGCCGCTCACCGCCCGGGTTCCGGGAGGATATTGCAGGAAATGCCCCAGCTTGTAGCTATCGGTGTTCAAGATCGGATTGATACGGCTCATCAGGCTCACCGGCATGTTGCAATCGGGCAGGGTTATGGTGTGGTGTATGCTACTTCATAATTCCCGAAACCGGAATCGATTTGCGGAGAAAATTAACCAGCAGATAGAATGGATTACCGCGAAACGCTCTCTCCGAGACGAGCAAATGAGAGCTTTAACATATTGTTAACCATGTGCAGCCATTCTATCCTGATAAGGTGATTCGCAACTGTCTTGCACGGCATCCGATGCAATCCCGCGTAGCTGGGCTGCAAAGGGTTTCAGGTCCGATGCATAAGGCTCTGGGCCGGGGCAACCGATATCAAAGCCGCATGAGCGGCTTTCCAGCACACTCTGCCTTTAAACTCCGGATTGCACGGCCGGGCCTTGGTTGGCCAGGTCCTTTTGCAAAAAGGGATATGCTATGTTGACTCCCGTTCAAGCATTATCGCGCTCTGCGCCAAATTTTCACGACAGCGCCACCGAGGCCGCCCTGTCCGACACGGCCATGAGCGGCTTGACGAGCGATAGCATGATCCGGGTGGACCGGGAGGGCGGTTCGGCGATTGCCGGACGCATCAACAATCTCTTGCTCAACAGCCGGGAAAGCGTGCAGACGGATTTGGCGGAAATCGCCGATCTGGTCGGCCAATCGATCGGGCTGAAGCGTGATCCCGGCGAAACCGACGCGGCCTTTGCCCAGCGCTTCGCGACAGCCCTTGCCAATCTGGACGATGGCCAAAGGACACGACTGCAAACGCAGCTGACCCAAGCCCTGAAAGGATTGCAGATCGAGGTCCTGTTGCGGGTTCTGCAAAATACCGATGGTCCAGAAGCAGCCCTGCTCTCCGCTTATATGGAAATCAAACGCAACAATAGCGGTGACCTGAAGGCGCTGAACGTGGTTTCCTCCTATAGCCAAAATGGCGCCAGCCCATCCAGCCCCCCACCACCTCAATCTTCCGGGGCCCCGCCAGCATCTGGCCAGACAGCGATACCGCAAACGGTAAATCCGGTAACAGCGCAACCCGTGCCAACTGCCGGGTTAAGCGAGCGGCCTTCAAGCCTGGTTACGGGACAACCCGTAACCACGGCACTCGCAGCGCAAGGCGCGGCGGCCTCTACCGTGCAACCGCAAGCCGAAAAGGCAGCAGTCGTTGCTCAAGCGCCGCACCCTGAAGACGTCGCCACGAACCGCACGCCATCCACACCAGTGCTTGATGTTTCGCAGGCAGAGGAAACTCCGGCCCCTAGCAGCCTTTTGGCGCAAGCGTCCGCAAACCCTGAAATGGCAGGGCGCCAGACGCCTTTGCAAGCTGTCCGCCCTGAAGCGCTTGCTTCCGCAGTAGCGCTGGCGACAAATCAAACGGCACCGAAAGGCACTGCACCAGCCACGGACACCAGGTCAATTGCTGGCAATATAGTACAATCCGAAACGGTTATGACCCGCATGGATGACCTGACGGAGGAAACAAGCACGGGACTTGCGGCCAAAGTTGCCACGGAGACAGGCTTGAAAGCGTCAGCTTTCGACCGCAATGGCCAGACTGGAACCTCAGGAATGGCTGGAACGCCAGTAGCTGGGGCGATGGGCAATAGCGCAGCACCGCCCCTTGCAACAAGCCTTGCCCAGACAGGGCGGGAAGCCGCGATGGACGGTCTGGCGACACAAGCCACGAACCGAGCCTATGGAGCTTTCACCACATCCGTTCCATTGCAGGATATTCGCCAGGACCCAATTCTGCGCCGCAGCACTGACGGCGATGGCATCGATACAATGGTCGCCACCGTGCTGTCTTTGAAGGGCTGGATGGATGTAACCGGAGCATCACTCCAAGCCCCGGCGACGCCGGAAGAGGATGCGGACACAGATTTGCTGCGCCAAATGTTTTTCCAGACGGAAGATATGCAGGAGAATGAACAGAACGATCTGCACCCTGCGATCAATGCCGATGCCCGCGCCAACCAGGCGGCATTGCTGGAGACAAACCACAGGCGTTTAAGCCAGATACAGGCAAATGCATCGGTAAACCAGACACCAGCCGGCGAAGCGCAGGCGGAGCTGGTTTCCGTACGGCAAAAAGAAATTACCCGCGAACAGGCCGTTCTATCGCTCGCCGGGGCACAGGCCATAGTGCATGCAACGGTTTTGCAGGTGCCGCCCTTCGTGCCGTTTCCGGTAGTAAGCTATCTCGCGGTTCAGGATGAACCCGGCCGCGGCAAGACTGAGAGTGTGGATGCGGTCGAGGCTCTGGACGATGACGACGCGCATCAGGACAAC
The DNA here is from genome assembly GCF_013337045.2 of Agrobacterium vitis. Taxonomy (NCBI): domain Bacteria; kingdom Pseudomonadati; phylum Pseudomonadota; class Alphaproteobacteria; order Hyphomicrobiales; family Rhizobiaceae; genus Gillisella; species Gillisella vitis. The sequence goes on along the minus strand of NZ_CP118259.1, from coordinate 3,605,896 downwards.
AACGGCCAGCATCAGCGTGACGGCTCTACCGAGGGTGAGGAATCGGCGGAAGAAGACGCTGGCAACGCGGCAGAAACCCTATCCGAAAGCCAGCCCTATGCCATGAGCGACGATGGCACGCTTGAAACAGCCGGGTACACCAACGTTCTGGAGCTTGAACTAGAGAATTATACTGCCCCGACCTTGGCGCTAGCGGCGCCGCAGGAAGACGCCCTACCCGCAGAAGCGCTCTATTGGCGGATCGCCGATCTGGCCTGAGCTTTTTATAGCGTTCCAATTTTGGCTTTACACGCAAAGCCTTCGTATCACGCGCCCAGCAGCCACGCCCAGAACGTGACAGAAAACACCCCAAGCGCTGTCGTAATGGTGATGGTGGAGGCGGCCAGCGCATGGCCGACCCCAAAACGATTGGCGATCAGCCAGGCATTGACGCCCGTCGGCACGGAAGACGTCAGCACCAGCGCCATGGTCCATTCATGCGGCAAATGCAGAAGGTGGCAGGCCATCCACACGGATGCGGGCATCAGGACCAATTTCAGAGCCGAGGTAACGCTGGCAATACCGACATTGCCGGTGACACGGTATTTGGTCAGCGCCATGCCCAGTGAAATCAATGCCGCCGGCCCGGCCATGGCGGAGATCTGACTGAGTACGGTCTCGATCGTCGCCGGGATCGGCAGGCCGATCACATGCACCATAAGTCCGATGGCAAGGCCAATCACCAGCGGATTGGTGACAAGATTGCGCCCGACCTGGCGCAGGACGGCGAGCATTCCCCGCAATTGCACCCCGCTTTCCCGGCGCTCGGCATGTTCCATCAAGACTGTGCCGATCACCATCATCAAAGGCAGATGCACGGCCAGCAGAATGGACAGAGCAACAACACCGTCATTGCCAAGCATGCGGCTGACCAGGGGCAGGCCGATGAAAACATTATTGGCAAAGGCTGAGGATACCCCGGCTAGCACGCCAATCCGCTGGTCGCGTCCGAAAACCCGCGTTGCTACGAGATGGCCGGAGGTCCAGGTGACACCCACCCCGGCAAAATAGGCAATCCACAAACGAAAAGGCGATGCGCCCTGAAAGTCGGCCTGGGTAATCGTATGCAGCAACAGAACTGGCACCGCGACCTTGAAAACAAATTCGCTTAAGGCGTCACCGATATCCACGTTCAGGAACCGGCTGCGCACCAGCGCCCAGCCGGAAAAGATCAGCAGGAAAATCGGCAGGACATTCAGGGTAATTTCAGTCATGTCATCGATCTGTTCCGGCGGGAGAGCATCTGTGGGACAGCAGAGAACCGCAGGTCATGACGCAAAAAGGCGCCAGTGAGAGTTAAACGATCAAATCCCAAAGCATGATGTTTTAGTCCTGACCGGACAACTTGACCTGTTTGAAACGATGCTCGAATTCCTGACGCAGGGCGCGACGCTCACGGGCCGCCTTTTCCCGCCGGATTTTCGCCGGCGTTTCGGGACAGAAGGCCGGAACCGTGGTCGGCTTGCCCTCGGCATCCACGGCAACCATGGTGAAATAACAGGAATTGGTGTGGCGGCGTTCACCGGTGCGGATTTCCTCCGCCTCGACCCGAATGCCGATTTCCATCGATGTGCGCCCGGCATAATTGACCGATGCGCGGAACGTTACGAGTTCGCCGACATGGATCGGCTGACGGAACACCACCTGATCGACCGACAGCGTCACCGCATATTGCTGCGAAAAGCGCGAGGCACAGGAATAGGCGACCCGGTCGAGAATGTTCAGCAGCGCGCCGCCATGCACCTTGCCGGAAAAATTCGCCATATCCGGCGTCATCAATACCACCATTTCGAGCTCGCTAGGGTCGTGGCCACGGTCCATCGGTCATCCTTTTTGCAAAAAATCAATCCTGCAAATGGTGTAGCCGCAGCAGGCGCGCGGCGGAAGAGAAAAGCGCAGGGCCATCGCTCGCGCTCTACGCACAGCACCCCGCCGGGAAGCGTATCACCTTGTTTATCGGCTTGAGTGACAGGCCTCTGGATTTGTCAATCCGGCCATTTCGCCAGCAAGTCAAGACCTTGGACCAGCAGGCTGGCCGCCGATGCCTGGTCGCTTGCCTCGACATAGCAGCGCATTTCCGGGGCGTTGCCGGAAGGGCGAAAATGGATGACCCTGTTATCACTAAGCGTCACACGCAAACCATCGATATCGCTGGTTTCACGCACCCCCCCTATAGGCACCAGGAACCTATGCAGGTTTTCGTCCGAGCCGCGCAGAAACGCCATTAGCGCATTGCTTTTGTCCAAGGCGTAGTGTTCCAGACGGTCGGAAAGGGCAATCGGCAGGCGATAGTCTGACACCACGGCGGAGAGTGTCTGTCCGGCGCTCGCCGCTGCATAGAGCGCTGCCAGGATAGGCATAACGCAATCGCGGGTCGGCAGAGCGGCAAGCCTGCCATCATGAACGGTGAAATCGGAGGCAAGCATGACGCCGCCATTCGCCTCAAAGCCGATCACGCCGCTTTCACCCACTGAGAGCGCCGCATTCATGGCGGAAATCACATAAGGCGAGCCGACACGGGTGCGCAGGACCTTAAATCCGCTTGCGGCTTCAATGCCCGAATTGGAGGTAACGGGTGTGGCGATCACCGCGGCGCCCAACAGGTTTGCAGTGATCAGGCCGAGCAAATCGCCGCGCAAGGGCACGCCTTTTTCATCGGCCACCAGCGGACGGTCGGCATCGCCATCGGTGGAGACGATGGCATCCAGGCCATGCTCGCTTGCCCAGGCGGAAAGCTTGCCGATTGTTTCAGGCGATACCGCCTCGGTATCAACAGGGACGAAGATTTCCGAGCGCCCCAGCGGCAGGACGGATGCGCCATAGCCCTCAAGAAGGGTCACCAGCATGTCACGCCCCACGCTGCTATGCTGATAGACGCCGATTTTCATGCCCTTAAAGGCGGCAGGGGGCAGGACAGCCGTGTTGCGTTTCAGAAACAGGTCTACTGCAAACGCGTATCGGTCTTCGCCTGCGCCATGTACAACGCGGTTAGCGCCCTCATCAGCCGCCAACTCAGCGGCAAGTGCGGTGATCGCCTCTTCGTCAGCCTTGTCGATTTCCCCATCCGGCCGATAGAATTTGATGCCGTTGCGGTCGGCTGGAATGTGAGAGCCGGTGACCATCAGCGAGGCCGCACCGATCTTACTGCCATAAAAGGCCAGCGCTGGCGTGGGAACAGCCCCACAATCGACCGGAACCAGCCCTTCCCGTTGCAGCGCGCCCATGCAGGTGGCAGCAATTTCCGGGCTGGAAGGGCGAAAATCCTGGCCGATCAACACGGTCGCGCCAGGCTTGGCATAGCCCTTGGCAAGCAGCATTCGGGCAAATGCCGTCGCGTGCAGCGCCGAAACGCTGCCAACCAGTTCGGTTGAGAGACCACGCAGTCCGCTGGTGCCAAATTTTACCGCCATAGGGTCAAGCCTCGCTGTCATCAGGTACTGCATAATTTCCTCCTTAAATCGGAATCGATTTAAGGAGGAAATTATGCAGTAGATTTAAAGTGTTACAGCGTCCTTTGTGCGTTTTATAAAACGCACGGCGCTGTAATCGCCCACATTCTCTGCCCGATCATCGCGCTGAGGTGGTTCGATCAAGACTGTTTAAACCAATTCAAAGCAGACGAAAGCATCGTTTATGCATCGAACCGGATAAAACGGGATTGGAGAGAGAAGAGGCCAGAGCCAGAACGCAAAAGAGCCCGACGCGGGAGGAGGATGCGTCGGGCTCTTGAACTTGATCGGCAATTGGGAGGAGGAGTATCGCCGATCCCCTCAAAGCGACACTGGGAGGAGGAGTGCGTCGCTTCGATGGTTTCAATATAGAGGATTTCCCGAGGATGAATATCGTTAATACCGCATTGCAGCAATGTATCCAGTGCATAGCGAAAACATGAAAACACCGGCGTTTTGCGAAATCCATCAAGAAACGGTGGCCTTTCACCCTCCATCGCCGATCACCCGCTGGCGAATGAGTAGAATTTGCGCACTTCCAATCGAGACGATTGCATAGCCACTGGATCAAGCGCGGGCAGAGCTGGAAGATTGCCCCCGAGGCCTGGCGGCGCAATGGCCTGAGAGACAAAGCTCCCTGCTGGAAGCCAGGCTCTAAAACCAAGCCTGCATAGACCTTAGAAAGACCCAAAAACCGTCCTAGGAAAACCAGATCCTCGCCGATATAAATTTTGCACATCGCGTCCGTGGCAAAACAAGCAAAGACCTCATCCATGCAGAAAAAGCCGAATATCCTGCTGATCACCGCGGACCAATGGCGGGGCGATTGCCTGTCAGCGGTCGACCATCCCGTGGTGCAGACACCCAATGTTGACCGGTTGGCGGCAGAAGGCCTGTTGTTTCATCGACATTTCGCCGCCGCCGCCCCTTGCTCGCCAGCGCGGGCGGCGATCTATACCGGGCTTTACCAGATGAACAACCGGGTCTGTCGCAACGGCTCGCCGCTCGATGCCCGTTTTGACACGGTAGCGCTGGCGGCACGCCGGGCCGGTTACGATCCGACGCTGTTTGGCTATACCGATGTTTCGCCCGATCCACGGCGTCTGGCCCCTGCCGACCCGCATCTGACCAGTTACGAAGGGGTGTTGCCGGGCTTTACAGTTGGGCAATTGCTGCTGGAAGACGATCGGCAATGGCTGAGCTGGCTGAAAACCCGGCGTGGCGGCGCGCGGCCCGGACGCCAACTCCACCAGACCGGACAGGATCGGCCAGTCCAGCCCAATCAGGAGCCCCCGGCCTATAGCGCCGAGGAAACTCCAACCGCGTTTCTGACCGAGGCTTTCCTGAACTGGCGCGAGGAACAGACGCAGCCCTGGTTTGCACATATTTCCTTCCTGCGCCCGCATCCACCCTTCTGCGTTCCCGAGCCTTATAACCGGATGTTTGCGCCGGGCAGCGGCCCCAAACCGGTGCGCCATGCGACGCTGGAAGCGGAAATGGCCGTGCACCCGCTGTCGGAACTGATGCTGCCGCACCTGTCGCAATCCTCTTTCATTGCCGGTGCCGAAGGCCGCGTCTGTGACTGGAGTTCAGAACAGATCGACGTGATCCGCGCCACCTATTATGGCATGATCGCCGAGGTCGATGCCCAGTTTGGCCGGATCGTCGATGCCCTGAAAGACAGCGGTGCCTGGGACGACACGATCATCGTCTTCACCTCCGACCACGCCGAAATGCTGGGCGACCATTGGATGCTGGGCAAGGGTGGCGTCTATGACGGCAGCTACCATATTCCTTTGGTGATCCGCGATCCGGCGAACACCGGCACCCACGGTCAGGTCGTGGAGGCCTTCACCAGTGCCGCCGACCTGATGCCGACGCTGCTGGACCGGATGGGCGTCAGCCCGCTCAATCATCAGGACGGTGGCTCCCTGCTGCCATTCCTTGCTGGCACCCAGCCCGATGACTGGCGAGACCACGCGTTCTGGGAATTCGATTTCCGGGATGTGGTGACAAATTCCACGGAGAATGCCCTCTGTCTGAAATCCAGCCAGTGCAATCTCGCTGTGATCCGTGATGAAAAGTTCAAATATGTGCATTTTGCCGGAATGCCAGCGCTGCTGTTCGACCTTCAGGCCGATCCAGGCGAGTTGACCAACCTGGCCGGGGACCCGGCATATGGTGCGATAAGGCTGCATTATGCCGAAAAGCTGCTGTCGCTTCGTGCCGAACATCTGGACCAGACCCTGGCCTATACCGAGCTTTGCGACGAAGGACCGGTGAGCAATCCGAAACTGTGACGTGATGATTTCAGGCGTGGTTCTTGATATTCGGTATCGACGCACGACTGTTTCCGCTATACAGCGCCGTGCGCCATATATGGCGCACAAAGGTTCGCTGTAGCGCTTTATATCTGCTGCATAATTTTCTCCTTAAATCGATTCCGATTTAAGGAATTATGCAGTAGGCCGCACAAAGACCAAAGAGACAGCAGGAGACAGGCATGGCTTCCACCATTCGCTACCATGAAGGCGATATCAGCAGCGAAGATGCGGCGCGCTATACCCGCGCCATCGCCATCGACACCGAAACGCTGGGGCTTATCCCCCGCCGCGACCGGCTCTGCGTGGTGCAGCTTTCGCCGGGCGACGGCACTGCCGACGTGATCCGTATTGCGCCTGGCCAGCGCCAGGCGCCCAACATGACCGCCCTGCTGGAAGACCCGACCCGGGAAAAAATCTTCCATTATGGCCGGTTCGACATCGCCGTGCTGTTTCACACCTTTGGCGTGACCACCACGCCGGTGTTTTGCACCAAGATCGCCTCGCGCCTGTCGCGCACCTATACCGACCGGCATGGATTGAAGGACAATCTCAAAGAGATGCTTGACGTGGATGTGTCCAAGGCCCAGCAATCCTCGGACTGGGCGGCAGAAACGCTGTCTCCGGCACAGCTCGAATATGCAGCCTCCGACGTGCTCTATCTGCATGCGCTGCGCGACAAGCTGACCGCCCGGCTGGTGCGCGATGGCCGCATGGACCACGCCACCGCCTGTTTCGAGTTCCTGCCCACCCGCGCCAAGCTGGACCTGCTCGGCTGGGAAGAGACCGATATTTTCGCCCATAGCTGAACCAGCGTCATCGTGATTGAAAAAGGCGGAAAACCACCTGGTTTTCCGCCTTTTTTGTTAAATGCCGTCTATTTCGGTCCGTTATTCGTCGCTCATCTTCAGGGCAGCGATAAAGGCTTCCTGCGGGATTTCGACCTTGCCGAACTGGCGCATCCGCTTCTTACCGGCCTTCTGCTTGTCCAGCAGCTTGCGCTTGCGGCTGGCGTCGCCGCCATAGCACTTGGCGGTCACGTCCTTGCGCATTGCTGAAATGGTCTCGCGCGCGATCACATTACCGCCGATGGCAGCCTGAATCGGGATCTTGAACATGTGCCGCGGGATCAGATCCTTCAGCTTCTCGCACATGTCACGACCGCGCTTTTCCGCTGCGGAGCGATGCACCAGCATCGACAGAGCATCGACGGGCTCGCCGTTGACCATGATCGACATCTTGACCAAATTGCCTTCGCGATAAGCGTCCAGGTGATAGTCGAACGAGGCATAGCCCTTGGAGATCGACTTCAATCTGTCGTAGAAATCAAACACCACTTCATTGAGCGGTAGTTCATAGGTCAGCATGGCGCGCTTGCCGACATAGGTCAGCTCGGTTTGCACACCACGACGGTCCTGGCAGAGCTTGAGGATGCCGCCGAGATAGTCATCCGGCGTCAGAATAGTCGCCTTGATCCACGGTTCGTGTATTTCCGAGATTCGCACCACATCCGGCATGTCCGCCGGGTTGTGCAATTCGCGTTCGCTGCCATCGGTCATGAACAGCTTGTAGACAACCGAAGGCGCCGTGGCGATCAGGTCAAGGTCGAACTCGCGCTCCAGCCGCTCCTGAATGATTTCCAGATGCAGCAAGCCCAGGAAGCCGCAGCGGAAACCGAAGCCCAGCGCTGCCGAACTTTCCATTTCAAACGAAAAGCTTGCGTCATTAAGGCGAAGTTTGCCCATCGCTGAACGCAGATCTTCAAAATCAGCTGCATCGACTGGAAACAGCCCACAGAACACCACAGGCTGGGCAGGCTTGAAACCGGGCAGCATGGTCGCAGTCGGGCGCTTATCTTCGGTGATGGTATCGCCAACGCGGGTATCGGCCACTTCCTTGATCGAACCGATAAAGAACCCGATTTCGCCCGGACCGAGACTGTCGACGGCCAGCATTTTCGGCGTCAAAACGCCGACACGCTCCACCTGATATTTCGCGTCCGTACCCATCATCCGGATAGTCTGACCCTTGGTCAAAACACCGTCTATGACGCGCACCAGAACCATAACGCCCAGATAGGTATCATACCAGCTATCGACCAGCAGTGCTTTCAGCGGGCCTTTGTCGCCCAGCTCACTTTTCGGCGCCGGCAAATGTTTGACAATGGCTTCCAGCACATCGGGAATGCCAAGCCCGGTCTTGGCGGAAATCAGCACAGCCTCGGAGGCATCGATGCCGATGACTTCCTCGATCTGTTCCTTGATCCGGTCCGGTTCGGCGGCAGGCAGGTCGATCTTGTTGAGAACGGTGACGATCTCGTGGTTGTTGTCGATGGCCTGATAGACATTGGCCAGCGTCTGGGCTTCGACGCCCTGAGACGCATCCACCACCAGCAGCGAACCTTCGCAGGCTGACAGCGACCGCGAGACTTCATAGGCAAAGTCGACATGGCCGGGCGTGTCGATCAGGTTCAGCACATAGGTTTCACCATCATTGGCCTTATAGTGCAGGCGCACGGTCTGCGCCTTGATGGTGATACCGCGTTCACGCTCGATATCCATGCTATCGAGCACCTGCTCCGACATATCACGCTCTGCCAGGCCACCGGTGGTCTGGATCAGGCGGTCGGCCAGCGTCGATTTGCCATGGTCGATATGGGCGACGATGGAAAAGTTGCGGATATGGTCGAGAGGCGTGCGGTTCTGTGTGCTCATGGCCTGCGCATATAGCAGCGCGCCCGCATGCCGCAAAGCGGAAATGCGGGGCATTTGAAGGATAATTTAACCTGAGACCGGGCGAAATCAGCGTACCTGCTGATGGTCGCCCTCTTCGCCAAGCCCGGTGGCGACCACCGACACTCTGAATGTGCCGTCCAGTTCCTTGTCGAAGATCGCGCCGACGACGATATCGGCCTCGTCATAGACCTCGTCGCGGATACGGGTGGCGGCTTCGTCGACTTCGAACAGCGTCATGTCCATGCCGCCGGAAATCGAGATCAGCACGCCGCGTGCGCCGCGCATCGACACTTCGTCCAGCAACGGATTGGCAATCGCCGCTTCTGCCGCCTTCATGGCGCGGCTGTCGCCGGTCGCCTCGCCGGTGCCCATCATCGCCCGGCCCATGCCCTTCATGACGGATTTCACGTCGGCGAAGTCCAGATTGATCAGGCCTTCCTTGACGATCAGATCGGTAATGCAGGACACGCCCGAAAACAGCACCTTGTCGGCGATCACGAAGGCGTCGGCAAAGGTGGTCTTGGCATCGGCAATGCGAAACAGGTTCTGGTTGGGGATGACGATCACGGTATCGGCAGCTTCGCGCAACCGCTCGATGCCTTCTTCGGCAGCCTGCATACGGCGGCGGCCTTCAAAGCTGAAAGGCTTGGTGACAACGCCGACCGTCAGAATGCCGGCCTCACGAGCCGCACGCGCAATCACTGGCGCTGCACCCGTGCCCGTGCCGCCGCCCATGCCGGCGGTGACGAAGCACATATGGGTGCCAGCCAGGTGATCCATCACTTCATGCAGGGATTCTTCGGCAGCCATCCGTCCGGTTTCCGGCACCGAACCCGCGCCGAGACCCTCGGTCATTTCAGCACCAAGCTGAATGAGGCGCGGGGCTCTCGACATGGTCAGCGCCTGGGCATCGGTATTGGCGGCAATGAAATCGACGCCTTGCAGGCCTTCGTTGATCATGTTGTTGACGGCATTGCCGCCCCCACCACCAACCCCGATGACGGTAATCTTCGGCCGCATTTCCTCGATTTGCGGTTTTCTGATCTCAATCACGTCTGTCTCCTTGGGGTTGTGCTCGACTCGTCCTGTCGTGCGAATCATACGCTCTCTTGGCACGCGAAAAAGGCCGGGAGTTGGGCGACATGCAAGAGGCTTGTTGATAAAAGGTGATTTTGCTGACGAGAGCGGCGCGAGAAAGGCCATTGACTCCACTATAAGACACTATATTTCTTGTATCATGGAAAATACACCCGATAGCCTCACGCTCGCCATTGCCGCAAGGCTGAAAGCGATCCGCACCGAACGCGGCCTGACACTCGACCAGTTGGCGGATCTCTCCGGCGTCAGCCGGGCCATGATTTCCCGTATCGAGCGCGCTGAAGCAAGCCCGACCGCCACCCTGCTGGCACGGCTATGCTCGGCGCTGGGTCAATCGCTTTCGATGTTTTTTGCCGAACCCAATCAGGGCTCACCCTTAATGCGCCGCGCCGACCAGCCGGTGTGGCGGGACCCCGAAACCGGCTATATCCGCCGCGCCGTTTCAGCACCCGGCACCGGTGCGCGGGTCGATGTGGTGGAAGTAGAGCTGCCGCCGGGCGCGCTTGTCCAATTTTCAGCGCAGCCCGCCAGCCCCCATCCCAGCAGCAGGCAATGGCAACATGTCTGGCTGTTCGAAGGCACTATCGAGCTGACCGTGGGCGATACCGTGCATCGTCTGGAGCCGGGTGATTGTCTTTTCATGGCTATCGGCGAGGTCCACGCCTTCCATAACCCCACGGACCGCCCTGCCCGCTACGGCGTGATCATCGATCTTGGCCGCTGATTCGAAGGAAATGACCATGACTGCAATTCGGCTGCTGAACGCCTCTGACGCCCGTGAAGCGATACCCGATCTCTGTGAAATTCTCTGCGATTGCGTCAATGGCGGTGCATCGGTGGGTTTCATGCTGCCCTTCGACCCTGAAACGGCCAGGCCTTTTTGGGAGGGCGTCGCCAATGCGATCGAGGCAGGGGATAGTCTGCTGCTGATGGCAGAACATCAGGGCCGTCTGGTCGGCACGGTACAGATCGGCCTCAAACAGCCGCCCAACCAGCCGCACCGCGCCGACATCAAGAAATTGCTGGTGCATCGCAGCGCCCGTGGACTTGGTCTCTCGCGTCAACTGATGGAGGCGGCGGAACAACATGCCGCCAAGGCGGGCAAGAGCTTACTGGTGCTAGATACAGCGACTGGTGAACCGGCGGAAGCAATCTACGAGAGGCTGGGCTGGACACGCACAGGCGTCGTACCGGACTACGCGCTGTTTCCCGACGGCCGCTTTTGCGATACGACGATCTTCTATAAGCGGCTCTTCACAAGTTAGCTTTCGCCATGCCAGGCATCAGATAGAATGGCGTTTAGGCCAGTGCCTGATGTCCATTGGTAGGCACGCCAACCGAAAGCACGAGCTGACTCGATGTTTTCAACCATGTCATCGATAAACACGATATTCTCAGGCATTTCGCCTAACCGCTCGGTAATCTGGCGGTAAAATTCAGGAGATGGTTTTCTGCATCCCAGGGATGCGGAATAAAAAACACCATCTGTAAAAGCCTGTAAATCCAAGCTTTCCATGAGATATTTGGCACGCTCATGCTCTTGATTGGTTGCCAGATATATCTTCACTCCTCGCTGTCTTTGCCTATGCAAATCTGCCACCAACACATGATCTATATGAGCATCATGTTCAAACCAGTAGCGGATCAAAGCATCGACACTGACCGTGGGGGCAATTTTTGAAAGCACCCTTTCAAGAATCGGACGCATTGGTTGTTTGCCAGTAACAATCCCTGCCCAGTGAGCTTCAAAAAATTGATGTTTCAGTTCATCGAAAGGAACACCAAGATCACGCTGCAAAAAGGTACCAAATGGTAATCTATCCTGCGGCCTGCCGTGAACCAGGACACCATCCACATCCACCATCAATACGGGCATTTTCTATGCCTTCCACACAACGAAATCTGAATAGCCAGCTTAGCGTTAACTGCGTCCTCGAATAAAATCAACGGACCGTAAAAAGCTGAGATGGAGGACGTAACAAGGAAAGCAGCCATGACCGACAAGCCGAAAATCACCATTCTCTACTGCACCCAATGCAATTGGCTGCTGCGCGCTGCCTGGATGGCGCAGGAACTCTTGCACACTTTTGGCGACAGCTTGGGCGAAGTGGGTCTGATTCCCGGCACCGGCGGCAATTTCGAGATCCGCGTCAATGGCGACCTGATTTGGGAGCGCAAGCGCGATGGCGGTTTTCCTGGGCCGAAGGAACTGAAACAGCGGGTCCGCGATATAATCGAACCCGGCAAGGACCTCGGCCATACAGACCGCGTTCATGGCAAGACGGAAAAAGGCGAGGAATGACCCCGCCTCTTTTCTCTAAACAGCGTTTGTACCGGCTTAAAACGGCAGCTTGAAGCCGGGCGGGATCGGCAGACCGGCGGTCATGTCCTTGGTCTTTTCGGCGGCAATCGCCTCGGCCTTGTCCTTGGCATCCTTGTGGGCGGCAACGATCAGGTCTTCGAGGATTTCCACGTCGTCTTCCTTAAAGAGCGACGGATCGATTTTCAGGCCCTTCAACTCACCCTTGCCGGTCATGATCACAGTCACCAACCCGCCGCCGGATTTGCCTTCGACCTGAAGCGATGCAATCTCTTCCTGCATCTTCTCCATCTTGGCCTGCATTTCCTTGACCTTGCCCATCATACCCATGATGTCGCGCATATGACCTGCCTCCTTTATATAGTCCGTTGTTCTTGGCTTCACCTGTCAGACGCGCGGCGATTTCACGCCTCCGCAACAGATGATAAGCCGGCTAAAATTTAAAACTCGATGTCGTCTCCGGGAAGGATATCACCCTCGGCCGATTCAGCCGCCGCTGGCGGCGGCAGGGCCTCGTCTTCTTCCTCGGCGACGGTGCGGATGCGCACGTCGGTGATTTTCGCGCCGGGAAAGCGCGACAGGATCGCCATGACATCCGGATCGGCGGCGGCATCGGTCATCCGCGCTTCGTGATCGCTCTTTTCCTGCTCGGCCAGGGTCTTTTCCCCCGGCTCGCGGCTAAGGATCACCATCCAGCGGATATCGGTCCATTCCTCCAGCCGTTTTTGCAGATCGCCAACCAGCGATTTCGGCGCCTCCGGCGGCAAGTTGATTTCCAGCCGGCCATTTTCCAGCTTGACCAGCCGCACATAGGCGCGGGTTAGCGCCTTCAGCTTCGGATCGCGGTTTGCGGTACAGAGATTGACGATATCATCCAACGACCTGACGGGAACCTTGGGCTCGGGAACCTTGGGTTCCGGCACATCCGGCTGGACGTCAGGCTTTGTCTCCGGGCGGGCGGCAATCTCAGGCGAAGGCGATGCCTTGGGAACCACCTGCAAATGCGCGGTCGGCTGGGTCTGGCCTAATGCACGCGGTGCCGGATCGCTTGATGCCCGCGCCACCGCCTGCCCGCCATAGCTGGCAGATGCACCGCCTCCATTACCGCCTCTGGGACTGGTCCCCTGCGGCGCACCACCGCCATCCTGCGCCATGTCCAGCAGGCGGCGGGCCGCTTCTTCCGGCGACGGCAGATGGGCGGCATGGGCCAGCCGGATCAACACCATTTCGGCGGCACCGGCCTGACGGGAAGCGTTTTCCACCTCGGGAATGCCCTTGAGCAACATTTGCCAGATGCGCGACAGCGTGGTGACGGCAACGCTCTCGGCGTAGTCCGCCCCCCGCACCCGCTCGACTTCACTCAGCGATGGGTCATTCGCACCATTGGGTACATATTTAAGCCGCGTCACCAGATGGGTGAAATCGGCAAGATCGGTCAGCACCACGCTGGGGCTGGCACCGGCTTCATACTGGCTGTTGAATTCCGAAAGGGCTGCGGCAACATCGCCGAGCACGATATGGCCAAACAGATCGACCACCCGGGCGCGGTCGGCCAGACCCAGCATGGAACGCACGGCATCTGCTTCGACCCGCCCTGCCCCATGGGCAATGGCCTGATCGAGAAGGGAAAGTCCGTCGCGGGCCGAGCCTTCGGCGGCGCGGGCGATCATCGCCAGCGCCTCGTCTTCCGCCTCGATATTTTCCTTGGAGAGAATGGTGGAAAACAGCCCGACCAGATCGCCAGCACTGATGCGGCGCAGATCAAAGCGCTGGCAGCGTGACAGCACCGTGATCGGCACCTTGCGGATTTCAGTGGTGGCGAAGATGAATTTGACGTGTTCCGGCGGCTCTTCCAGCGTCTTCAACAAGCCGTTGAAGGCGGCGGTGGAGAGCATATGCACTTCGTCGATAATATAGACCTTGTAGCGTGCCGATACCGGGCGGTATCGCACCTGCTCGATGATTTCCCTGATATCGTCGATACCGGTATGGGAGGCGGCATCCATCTCGATCACATCGACATGGCGGCCTTCCATGATCGCCTGGCAATGCTCGCCGGGGATTTTCAGGTCGATGGTCGGGCGGTCGATCTCAGTAGTCTTGTAGTTCAGCGCACGGGCGAGAATGCGGGCGGTCGTGGTCTTGCCGACCCCGCGCACGCCGGTCAGCATATAGGCCTGGGCAATCCGGCCCGTCTCAAAGGCATTGGTGAGCGTGCGGACCATCGGCTCCTGGCCGACCATCAGGTCCGTAAAATCCTTGGGGCGATATTTGCGCGCCAGAACGCGGTAAGCACCGGAGGCTTGGCCGGACGCGGGAGCAGCTTGTGCTGTGGGTTCCATATAGGACATCGCGCTGCCAGTCTCCCCGTTTCGGGCGGGATACGGCCACGCTTGAAAAGGACTGGCCATAAACATGAAGGGTGGGAGGCTGGCACGATGACCCGTGCCGCGCTCGTTAGGGCTGCTTCCTTCCGGACCTGACCCGGTTGGCGAGTGGCTCGTCCACCACCAACCTCCCGAGCGACATATCGGCAATTCCTGCGGCAATTGCAAGCCGAGGACCAAAAAAACTGTTCGCCTTTCCGGTAAAAGTGGATATCGGCTTTACGGTCAGGCATGCGTAAAAACAAAATGACCTTAAGGAAACCATCAGGAGACCGATCTTGGAGCCTTTTCGTCTTGATGAACGGCTGGCGCGCGACAGCAAGTCGATCTTGCAGCTGCCGTTAAGCGATCTGCGCCTGTCCAGGGATAGCCGCTGGCCCTGGCTGATCCTGGTGCCGCGCCGCAATGATGTCGCTGAGATTTTCGAACTTTCGAAGGACGACCAGATCCAGTTGCTGCACGAACAGGTGCACGTCGGTGCCGCCTTAAAAGCCGCAACCGGCGCCACCAAGATCAACATCGCCGCCATTGGCAATGTGGTTCGACAGCTCCATGTTCATGTCGTCGCCCGCTTTGAAAACGACCCGAACTGGCCGGGGCCGATCTGGGGCCATGGGGTGGCAGAACCCTATTCGGACGCAGCCCTTGCGGCGATGACAACGACAATTCTGGACGCGCTGACATGACCTCAATTTCCCTGTTTGATACTGATACACCCCATCCCGAGGCAAGCGCCCTCACCGCTTTTGCCGGTAATGGACTGGAACGCTACGCCGAGCATCGCTCGGAAGAGAGCCTCTCGGAAGCCTTCAAGGCCGAGGGCATGCATGTGCTGGCTTTTGCTGGCAACCGGCTGGTGTTCAAGCACGAAGGGCTGGTGCTCGACCCGCTATTTGCACCTTACGAGTTGACCGCCCTGCAACCGGACCTCGACAATGCCGTGCTTTTGGGTCGCCGCCCCAGCGGCGAGCCGCGCATTGCCGTCCCCGTGACAATCAGCGAGGAGCAGCTTGCAAGTGGCTACAAGGCTTTAACGGCGCGCGAGCTGTTTCGTGATTCCAATCTTGATGCCGAACTGGTCGGCGAAGCGGCGCAGGGCTTCAGCCTGTTGCACTGGAACGCTGAGAACCGCTTCTGCGGCAGCTGCGGCAAGCCGATGGAGCCGCGGCTTGGCGGCTACAAGCGCGAATGTCCGGCCTGTGGGCGCATGGCCTTTCCACGCACTGATCCGGTGGTGATCATGATGACCGTGGATGAGGAAAACGACCGCTGCCTGCTGGGGCGTGGAGCGCATTTTCCCGAAGGCATGTATTCCTGCCTCGCAGGCTTTGTCGAACCGGCGGAAACCATTGAAAACGCTGTGCGTCGCGAGACCTATGAAGAGGCCGCCATCACCATCGGGCGTGTGCGCTACCATGCCTCCCAGCCCTGGCCGATGCCGCATCAGTTGATGATCGGCTGCTATGCGCAGGCGCTGAGCTTGGAGATTTCCCGCGACGAGAACGAGCTGGCCGATTGCCGCTGGTTCAGCCGGGCCGAGGTGCAGGCGATGATCGATCTTGAGACCGAAACGGTAAAAGCCCCCGCGCCCGGCACCATTGCCCATCGGTTGATGAGCGACTGGCTCGATTGGGGCAAGGCTGATTAAGATGGTAAAGTCTGCGTCCGGAAAGGACTTTAACACCATTTACGCGAAAAACGCGTGAGTCTATGGTAAGCGAATGTGATGTCATTGTCCGATGGGGAGGGGTCAACGGACGATGAAGCAAAACATCGCACGCGATAGCCTATTTCGAGGGAGGATATATCTTTGCTTTCAAAACCCAACGCCACGATGAAACGGCGGGCTGTGCCTCGATAGGCCTTCCGCGCTCGGCCTTTCAGAAATCTGTTTTTGGCCCGTTTTTCGGCAAAATTCATCAATTCAGGAAATCATCGATGAAAATGTTTAGCTTGGCGTCCTGCGCCATTCTGATGGCGTCTGTTGCCATCGCTCAAAACCAGCCTGTCGTCGTCGCCCGTTCCGCGGCGATCCTCACGGTCGACGGAAAGACCTTCAAGGACCTTAACCGCAACGGCCGCCTCGATGTTTATGAGGATTGGCGACGCTCTCCGGCAGAACGGGCAAGTGACCTCGTCAGCCAGATGACCCTGATCGAAAAGGCCGGGTTGATGATGCATGGAACGGCACCGGCTTTGGCGTCCGGATCGGAGGGCGGTCAGGGACGTGGCAGCGGTTATGATCTGGAGCGAATCAAGCCGCTGATCAACGATGCCAAGGTTGCCACCTATATTACCCGGCTATCCCTACCACCCGAACAGCTGGCCACAGAAAACAACAAGCTCCAGGAGATTGCCGAGGCAAGTCGGCTTGGCATTCCGCTGACGATCAGCACCGACCCGCGCAACCATTTCCAATATGTGCTGGGCGCGTCGGCCCAGAGCGGCGGCTTCTCCAAATGGCCGGAAAGCCTGGGTTTTGGTGCCTTGGACGATGCCAAGCTGACACGCCGGTTCGGCGATATTGCACGGCAGGAATATCTCGCCGTTGGCATCCAGCAGGCCTTGTCACCGCAAATCGATCTTGCCACGGAACCACGCTGGCCACGCTCGACCGGCACATTCGGAGAAGATCCGCAGATTTCCAGGCGCATGGCGGAAGCCTATGTCGCAGGCTTCCAGAACGGCACCACGGGTCTGAAACCCGGTAGCGTCAGCGCCGTCGCCAAGCATTGGGTGGGCTATGGCGCAGCACCGCAAGGCTTTGACGGCCATAACTCCTATGGTCGCCATGTGGTGTTCAAGGCTAAGGACTTCGAAAAGCACGTCACCCCCTTCAAGGGTGCCTTTGCCGCCAAGGTGGCGGGCATCATGCCGACCTATTCGATTGTCGATGGCGTCAAGCTTGATGGAAAACCCCTGGAGCCCGTGGCCGCAGGCTATAGCAAGCAATTGCTGACGGATCTGCTGCGCAAGCGCTACAAATTCGACGGCGTCGTGGTCAGCGACTGGCTGATTACCAATGACTGCAAGGATGAATGCCTGAATGGCGAAAAGCCAGGCGACACCCCGATCATCCGGCCCGACACATTCGGCATGCCCTGGGGCGTTGAAGATCTCAGCCGGGAGGATCGTTTTGCCAAGGCGGTGAATGCCGGCATCGACCAATTCGGCGGCGTCGCCAATTCCGATATCCTGGTGAAAGCAGTCGAAGACAAGAAAGTCAGCGAAATCAGGATCGATCAGTCTGCCAAGCGGTTGCTGATCCA
This sequence comes from Agrobacterium vitis, assembly GCF_013337045.2. NCBI lineage: Bacteria > Pseudomonadati > Pseudomonadota > Alphaproteobacteria > Hyphomicrobiales > Rhizobiaceae > Gillisella > Gillisella vitis. The sequence continues at coordinate 3,588,278 of NZ_CP118259.1, read as the reverse complement.
GAAATTCGAGCAAGGCCTGTTTGAAAACCCCTATGCCGACCCGGAAAAAGCCAAGGCCATCGTTGGCAATGCGGATTTTGTCGCCGAGGGCGAAAAGGCCCAGGCCCGCGCCATGGTTGTTCTGCAAAACAAGGGGAAAATCCTGCCCGTCAAGCCTGGCAGGAAGGTCTATCTTCTCAATGTCGATGCCGCCATTGCCCAGAAGCGCGGCTATCAGGTGGTGACAAAACCGGAAGAGGCGGATTTTGCCCTGGTCCGTCTGATGGCACCGTTTGAGCGCCTGCATCCCAATTACTTCTTCGGGGCGCGGCACGAGGAAGGCGATCTGTCCTTCAAGCCCGGCAAGCCCGATTACGACGCAGTGACCGCCATTGCCGCAAAGACACCGATCATTGCCACGGTGTTTCTGTCACGCCCGAGTATTCTCACCAATCTGAAGGACCAGACAAAGGCGTTGATCGGCAATTTCGGTGCCAGTGACGAAGCGCTATTTAATGTCATCGAGGGCAAGCAGAAGGCACGGGGCAAGCTGCCGTTTGAACTGCCGTCTTCCATGCAGGCCGTCGAGGCACAGGCGCCAAGCACACCGCATGATTCGAAAAAGCCGCTCTACAAGATCGGCTATTCGTTGAAATATTGAGTACGCAAAGCAATGGCGGCACCCCGCCGCCATTGCTCTAATCTCTGATTAAAACTTGCCGCGCATGGCGTGAGCCTTGTAGACGCCGAGAATATGAACCTTCTCGGAGAAGAAGCGTAATTCCTCCAGCGCCCGCTTGACCGGCGCATCCTCCGGGTGCCCTTCGATATCGGCGTAGAACTGGGTGGCGATGAATTTTCCGCCGATCTGGTAGCTTTCCAGCTTGGTCATATTGACCCCATTGGTGGCAAAGCCGCCCATGGCCTTGTAAAGCGCCGCCGGAATATTGCGGACATTGAAAACGAATGTGGTGATGAAGCGCTCGTCCGCAGCCGTCCGCTTCAACGCCACCTCATCGCGCGACAGCACGACGAAGCGGGTGATGTTGTTTTCTGAATCCTCGACATTTTCGGCGAGAATATCCAGACCGTAGAGCGAGGCGGCGAGGCGCGGTGCCAAGGCCGCCATGGAGCGGTTGCCCAGTTCCGCAACCTGCTTGGCCGCCCCTGCCGTATCGCCCGCCACCACCGCCTTCCAGCCATGGCTGCGGATGATCTTGCGGCATTGGCCGAGCGCATGGATGTGGCTGTGAACCGTGCGGATCTCCTCGGCCTTGACGCCCGGCAGCACCATAAGCTGAAAACGGATCGGCATGAAATATTCACCGATGATTTTCAGGCGTGACAGCGGCAGCAGATAGTGAATATCGGCGACCCGCCCAGCCAGCGTGTTTTCAATCGGGATCATCGCCAGATCCGCCTCGCCATTTTCGAGCGCCATGAAGGCGTCTTCGAATGTCGGGCATGGCAAAGGCTCCATATCCGGGAACATGTCACGGCAGGCCATGTCGGAATTGGCGCCATAATCGCCCTGAAAAGAGATCTTGTTGGTGAGCGTGACCACGAGCTTATCCTTATTTTGCAGCCAGAATGGCGCGGGCTTTTTCGAGATCCGCCGGGGTATCAACGCCAAGCGGCACGGTATCGACGATTTCGACATCGATGCGCATGCCCGCTTCCAGCGCCCGCAGCTGTTCCAGCGATTCGCGCTTTTCCAGCACCGAGGGAGACAGCGCCACGAACCGTTCCAGCGCGGCACGGCGATAGGCGTAGAGGCCGATATGATGATAAAGCGGCCCCTTGCCATGGGGCGCGGTGGCGCGGGTAAAATAGAGCGCCCGCAGGCGATTGTCCGACAGCGGCGAGCCGACGACCTTCACCACGTTGGGATTGGTCTTTTCTGCCTCATCCTCGATCTCCACCGTCAGCGTGGCGATATCGACTGCGGGATCTTCCAGGGGCCGAAGGGCGGCACGAATTGTCTCCGGGTCAATGGTAGGCAGGTCGCCCTGAACGTTGATGATGATCTCGGCCTCGCCCTTCGGATCGACCGTCATCAGCGCTTCATGGATACGATCCGAGCCGGATTGATGCTGCTCGCCGGTCATCACGGCTTCAAAACCGGCTGCCGTCACCGTGGCGAACACGTCAGGATGATCCACCGCCACGACGATACGTCCGACATTGGCTTCCGCTGCACGCTTTGCCACCTGAACGATCATCGGCAGACCGGCAATGTCAGCCAGGGGCTTGCCGGGAAGCCTTGTGGAGGCCATGCGGGCGGGGATGAGAACCAGTGTTTTGAAGCGTGTATGGTCAGACATCGGTATTCGCCTTTGAAAGCAATGGGGGTAAGTGGCAAAACGTCTCAGGGCGGCGGAGCATAATCGGGTTGCAACTGTCAAGCAAAAGTCTTAGCCTTTTCATAGATGGAGGCTTGTCCGATTTCTACTGCGCGGACTGCATGGGGAGCGATAACCAATGAATTCCTACATGAATATGGGAGCAGGCGCATTGCTTGGTACGATCTTCGTACTGATGTCAGTGTCCATTGCGTCGGAGGGGATTTTCCACGCGCCGAACCCCGAAAAGGAAGGCTATGCCATTGTGGCGGCCGAAGCGCCTGCCGCTGGCGGCGGCGAAGGTGCGGCACCGGCCGCAGCCGACAAGCCGATCGCCGAACTGCTGGCATCGGCAGACGTCAAGGCGGGCGAAGCGATTTTCAAGAAATGCACAGCCTGTCATAGCGTCGACAAGGGCGGAGCCAACAAGGTCGGACCGAACCTTTGGGGCGTTGTCGACCGGCCCATCGCCAGTCATGAAGGTTTTGCCTATTCGGCCGGTATGAAGGATTTCTCCAAGGGCAGCTCCGAGCACTGGACCTTTGAAAACCTCAACCATTTCCTGACCGCGCCAAAGAAATTCGTGGCAGGCACCGCCATGGGTTTTGCCGGTATTCCCAAGGAACAGGACCGCGCCAACCTGCTGGTATATCTGCACAACCAGTCCGACAATCCGGTGGCGCTGCCAACCAATTGATCGCCCGCTGTCGTAAACGCGGCAGGGAAAAAGCATGATTTAGATAAAACGCCCGGCAACATTGCCGGGCGTTTTTTGTACCGTATTTTGCTGCTGTGAAGAAGGTTTCCGATGCCGCGCGTCATTATGCGCGGCATCGATTATTGATGTTTTTTACTTCTGCCAGCTTTTCACCAGTTCATCGTAATTGATGGTGATCGGCTTTTCCTTTTCGTTGGCCAGCTTGGGCTGCGGTGCCAGGCTGCCATGATCCTTGGCATATTTTTCCCAATAGGCGGCGTCCTTCGGCTCGTTCAGCTTGGGGCCGAATTCGCCCTGGACCTTGGCGCGTTCCAGACGGGAGAGAATGCCCTCCTGGGCTTTGCACAAGGCATCCATGGCTTCCTGCGGGGTCTTGGCACCGGCTGCCGCATCGCCAATATTCTGCCACCACAATTGCGCCAGCTTCGGATAATCAGGCACATTGGTTCCGGTCGGCGTCCACTGCACGCGGGCCGGTGAACGGTAGAATTCCACCAAGCCGCCGAGCTTTGGAGCGCGATCCGTAAACGTCTTGTCCATGATCGAGGATTGGCGGATGAAAGTCAGGCCGGTCTGGCTTTTCTTCACATCCACGGTTTTGGAGGTGACGAACTGGGCATAGAGCCAGGCAGCCTTGGCGCGATCCGTTGGCGTGGACTTCATCAGCGTCCAGGAGCCGACATCCTGATAGCCGAGCTTTTGACCTTCATGCCAGTAGGAACCATGCGGCGATGGTGCGACGCGCCATTTCGGCGTACCATCGTCATTGACAACGGGCAGGCCGGGCTTGGCCATATCGGCGGTAAAGGCCGTATACCAGAAGATCTGCTGGGCGATATTACCCTGGGCGGGAACCGGGCCGGATTCGGAGAAGGTCATGCCCTGCGCTTCCGGCGGGGTATATTTCTTCAACCATTCCAAATACTTGGTAACGGCATAGACTGAGGCCGCCCCGTTGGTGTCGCCACCGCGATCGACGCAGGAACCGGTCGGCTGGTCCTTGTCATTGACGCGGATGCCCCATTCATCGACGGGCTTGCCATTCGGCAGGCCCTTGTCGCCATTGCCGGCCATCGACAGCCAGGCATCGGTAAAGCGCCAACCGAGCGAGGGGTCCTTCTTGCCATAGTCCATGCTGCCATAGACTTTCTTGCCGCCAATCTCGCGTCCGGTGAAGAATTTGGCGATGTCCTCATAGGCCGACCAATTGACCGGCACACCCAGTTCGTAGCCGTATTCCTTCTTGAACTCCTCCTTGATATTCGGGTCGTTGAACCAATCGTAGCGGAACCAATAGAGGTTGGCGAATTGCTGGTCGGGAAGCTGGTAGAGCTTACCATCCGGGGCTGTCGTGAAGGACAGGCCGATGTAATCCTTCAAGTCCAGCATCGGATCGGTGACATCCTTGCCCTCGCCCGTCATCCAGTCCGTCAGGTTGCGAACCTGGCCATAGCGCCAATGGGTGCCGATGAAGTCGGAATCATTGACCCAGCCGTCATAAAGGTTCTGGCCGGTCTGCATCTGGGTCTGGATTTTTTCGACGACATCACCCTCCTGAATGACGTCGTGAATGAGCTTGATGCCGGTGATCTTGCTGAACCATGGTGCCAGCACCTTGGATTCGTAGGCATGGGTGGTCAGCGATTCGGAGACGACATGGATTTCCATGCCCGCAAAGGGCTTGGCCGCATCCACATACCATTGCATCTGCTTTTCCTGATCCGCCCGCGACAGCGAGGATTCCCCCTTGATCTCCTGATCGAGAAATTGCTTGGCCTCATCCATCCCGGCATAGGCAGCACCAGTCATAGCCAGCAGCATCGCCGCCGTTGTCGTCATTAAGTGCTTTCGCATCATGTCCTCCCAGAGTTTGCGATTGCATGCGTAGTCTTAAAGCTTCAAACCGTCCGGAACACGCCGATAGCGTAGATGACCGAAAGACCGAGAGCCCACCACAGGCTGAGACTGGATAGCCCCAACCATGCGAGATGAATGAAGGCGGAGCCGAGCAGCGACACGAAAAGCCTGTCGCCGCGTGTCGTCTCGAACCGCAGGATGCCGACGCGCGGATTGCCGCCGGGCGAAACATATTCCCAGACCGACAGGGCGATCAGCAACGCCAGAATGGTGATGAAAAACAAGGCCGTGGGCGTGGTCCAGGCCATCCATGACAGGTTCATCAAGTCCTCCTCCTCAGACGCGGCCGAGGGCAAAGCCCTTGGCGATATAGTTGCGAACGAAATAGATCACCACGGCACCGGGGATCAGCGTCAGCACACCGGCGGCAGCCAGCAGACCCCAATCGACGCCGGAGGCTGACACCGTGCGGGTCATGACAGCGGCAATCGGCTTGGCATCGACAGTGGTCAGCGTGCGGGCGATCAACAATTCTACCCACGAGAACATGAAGCAGAAGAAAGCCGCGACCCCGATGCCGGAGGCAATCAGCGGTATGAAGATCTTCACGAAGAAGCGCGGGAATGAATAGCCGTCGATATAAGCCGTTTCATCGATTTCCTTGGGGATACCGGACATGAAACCTTCCAGAATCCACACCGCCAGCGGCACGTTGAATAGGCAATGGGCAAGCGCCACCGCAATATGCGTGTCGATCATGTCGAAGGCCGAATAGAGCTGGAAGAACGGCAGCGCAAAGACGGCGGGTGGCGCCATGCGATTGGTCAGCAGCCAGAAAAACAGATGCTTGTCGCCGAGAAACCGGTAGCGCGAGAAGGCATAGGCAGCCGGAAGCGCGCAGGCGACCGAAATCACCATGTTCTGCACCACATAGATGATCGAGTTGATATAGCCCGAATACCAGGACTGGTCGGTGAAGATGGTGATGTAATTCTTCAGCGTCGGCTCATGCGGATAGAGCGTCAGCGAGCTGAGGATTTCCTGGTTGGTCTTGAAGCTCATGTTGACGAGCCAGTAGATCGGCAACAACAGAAACAGGATATAAAGGCTGATGATCAGCACTGAGCGAAGGGAACGGCTGTTATTCATGACTTAGTCCCCCTTCGGTGCGGTAGCGCTCTGGGCATCGCTATGGGTCATGACAGTGTAGAAGACCCAGGACAGCAGCAGGATGATCAGGAAGTAGATGATCGACATCGCCGCCGCAGGCCCGAGGTCGAACTGGCCGAGCGCCATTTTCACCAGATCAATCGACAGGAAAGTGGTGGAATTGCCCGGACCGCCACCGGTGACGACGAAAGGCTCGGTATAGATCATGAAACTGTCCATGAAGCGCAGCAGCACGGCAATCAGCAGCACCTGCTTCATCTTCGGCAGCTGGATGTAGCGAAACACCGACCAGCGCGAGGCGCCATCAATCCGGGCCGCCTGGTAATAGGCGTCGGGGATCGACACCAGACCGGCATAGCACAGCAGCACGACAAGACTGGTCCAATGCCAAACATCCATGACGACGATTGTCGCCCAGGCATCGAATGGATTGGCCACGTAATTATAATCGAGACCGATGGCATTGAGAGTATAGCCGAGAAGGCCGATATCGCTGCGCCCGAACACCTGCCAGATGGTGCCGACCACGTTCCACGGGATCAGCAGCGGCAGGGCCATCAGCACCAGGCAGACAGGCACGCCAAGCCCGGTCTTCGGCATGTTCAGCGCGATCAGGATACCAAGCGGCACTTCGATGGCGAGAATGATCATCGAGAAGATCAGGTTGCGCCATAGCGCATCCCAGAACCGTTCCGATTGCAGGGTCTGGGTAAACCAGTCCGAACCAGCCCAGAAGAAGTCGTTATTGCCGAACGTGTCCTGCACCGAATAATTCACCACGGTCATCAGCGGAATGACAGCGGAAAAGGCGACCAGCAGCAGCACCGGCAGCACCAGAAACCAGGCCTTGTTATTCCAGGTCTTGTTCATGGCCTTAACCCTCCCAATCCGGCACCGGCGAAATCAACCCGCCAGGAATTTGCGTAGATATTGATGGCGGCCGGATCGAAGCTCACCTTCGGCTCAGTGGGAATATCGGCATCTTCCCGCAGCACGATAGAAATCGGCTGATCGGCAAAACGGGCGCGCACGATTTTCTGGCGGCCGATATCCTCGACTTTGGAAATCTGCACCGGCATGCCCTCGCGGCCAAGGCGAATGAATTCCGGGCGAATGCCAAGCTCGGTAAGGGCTTCGCCCGGGATGACCGGACGGCCCGGGAGGGAAACCCGCTCTCCGCCGATCATCGCGGTATCACCATCGATGCCAGCGGCCAGCACATTCATGCCCGGCGAGCCGATGAAATAGCCGACGAATGTATGTTTCGGGCGGTCGAACAATTCGGCTGGCGTACCGATCTGGACAATCTGTCCGTCATACATCACCACCACCTTGTCGGCGAAGGTCAGCGCCTCGGTCTGGTCATGGGTGACATAGACCATGGTATAGGCGAATTCCCGATGCAATTGCTTGAGTTGGGCGCGCAGCATCCATTTCATATGCGGATCGATCACCGTCAGCGGCTCATCGAACAGGATGGCATTGACATCGGAGCGCACCAATCCACGACCAAGCGAGATCTTCTGCTTCTGGTCGGCGGTCAGACCCTGCGCCTTGCGCTTGGCCCAGGCTTCGAGATCGATCATTTTCAGAATGGTGCGCACCCGCACATCGACTTCCGCCTCCGGTACACGCCGATTTCTGAGCGGAAAGGCCAGGTTGTCGTAAACGGTCATGGTGTCGTAGACGACGGGAAACTGGAACACCTGGGCAATGTTGCGCGCCTCGGTGGACAGTTGCGTCACATCCTTATCGCCAAACAGGATGCGCCCATCCGAAGGCTGCAACAGGCCGGACATGATGTTGAGCAGGGTGGTCTTGCCGCAGCCGGAGGGACCGAGCAGGGCATAGGCGCCGCCATCATCAAACTCGTGATGCACTTCCTTCAGTGCATAGAGCGGATTGGCGAGCCCCTTCGGGCCATAGGCGTGGCGGATATGATCGAGGGAAATTCGGGCCATCTTTTACTCCCCCTGTCCGGCCAGATGTCCGGCAAGCGCCCGGCCACTGGCATCGAAGGCCATCAGGTGGCGGGTATCGAGATGGACCTGCACATCGCGGCCCGGTTCGATATCGTGAATGCCATGCTCCAGCATCACCCAGCGCTCCCCGGCATAATCGAGATGAATATAGCTTTCCGAGCCGGAAATTTCCGAGATCATTGAGCGGGCCGTGAGAGCACGTGCACCATCGGTCGCCAACGACAGGTGATGCGGGTGAAAGCCCAGCGTCAACGGCTCCTCCGGCACATGCGAAAGGTGCTGCGGCACCGTCAGAACCGGAATGCCGCCGATCATGAAATGGTCCTCGCGCCGGATGGCCTGAACGGTGTTCAACGGCGGATCGGCAAAGGTTCTGGCGGTTTTCAGGTCTGCCGGGCGGCGATAGACGTCGATGGTCGGGCCGTATTGCGTGACGCGGCCTTCCGAAAGCGTGGCGGTGTACCCACCCAGAAGCAGGGCTTCCGACGGCTCCGTCGTCGCATAGACGAAAATCGCCCCCAGTTCGGCAAAGATCTTCGGCAGTTCCTCGCGCAATTCCTCGCGCAATTTATAGTCCAGATTGGCCAGCGGTTCATCCAACAGCACCAGGCTGGCCTGCTTGACGATGGCGCGGGCCAGCGCCGTGCGCTGCTGCTGGCCACCGGAAAGATTGAGCGGCGTGCGCTCCAGATAGGGCGTCAGCTTCAAAAGCTCGGCAGCTTTTTTCACCTCCCGATCGATGGTGGCCCTATCGACTTTGCGCACCCTGAGCGGCGAAGCGATGTTTTCATAGACGCTGAGGGCCGGATAATTGATGAATTGCTGGTAGACCATGGCAACCGACCGGTCCTGTACCCGCAAACCCGTGACGTCTTTGCCATCGAACAGCAGGGAGCCGGATGTCGGCTTGTCCAGCCCGGCCATCAGCCGCATCAATGATGTCTTGCCCGACAGGGTCGGCCCAAGCAGAACGTTCAGCGACCCGCGTTGCAGGGTCAGGTTGACGGGATGGATGTGAACATCCCCCGCCACCACCTTGGACAGGTTTCGCAATTCCAGCATTGTGCGTCAGGCCTCCTCCGCCCGCCGACAATGACAACGGTCTGCGTCGGAACCGACACATCCATCCGCTATCATTCTTGTATTTGCCGCGCTCAAACCCTTTGACCAACACGGTCCAGGTTCTTATCCGGCACTCCCTCTTGCGCGATTGGCCTGTCAGGCCGCCCGCGCCTCCTCGATATAGTCTTTCAGCACCTTTGCCTGTTCGGCACTCAGGAACAGGCCCTGTTTGGTGCGGCGCCAGAGAATATCCTCCGCCGTTGCCGCCCATTCACGGGCAATCAGCCAATCGACTTCAACCTGATACAGGGTTCCCCCGAAATAGCGCCCCAGCCCCTCCAGGCTTTTGGCTCCATTTATGATCGTCGTGGCAAAGGTTCCATAGCACCGTACAAGCCGGCGCGCGCACCGATCCTCCAGGAACGGAAAGGCCTTTTGCAGCCTCTCCACTTCCGCCAGATAGCCGGTTGCCGGAAAATCACCGCCCGGCAAATGGCTGGTCGCGGTCCAGGGCTTGCCCTTGACGCCGATCGCCTCACCGATCTTTTCCAATGCATGTTCACCCAGACGCCGATAGGTGGTGAGCTTGCCGCCGAACACGTTGAGCAGCGGCGCGGATTTTTCCGGCGTTTCCAGTTTCAGCACGTAATCGCGGGTGGCCTCCTGCGCTTTGGAGGCACCGTCATCATAGAGTGGCCGCACGGCGGAATAGGACCAGACAATGTCCTCAGGCCGGACCGGCTCGGCAAAATATTCGCTGGCAGCATCGCAGAGATAGGAGATCTCGCCTTGCGAAATCTTCACATCCTTCGGATCGCCCTGATAATCCTGATCAGTCGTGCCGATCAGGGTGAAATCCGTCTCATAGGGAATGGCGAAGATGATGCGATTGTCCGGATTCTGGAAGAAATAGGCACGGGGATCATCGAACTTCTTCCTTACCACGATATGGCTGCCCTGCACCAGCCGCACATTATGAACATTGTTTCTGCCGACCGCATTGGATAGCACGCTATCGACCCACGGCCCGCCCGCATTGACCAGCATCCGTGCCTTGTAGGTGCTGCGGGCGCGACTGGAGCGATCCTCGACCTCGATGATCCAGAGATCGCCATCCCGGTGCGCGCCGATAACGCGGTTGCGGCTGAGGATTGTGGCACCACGATCCGCAGCGTCGCGGGCATTCAGCACGACGAAACGGGCATCATCAACCCAGCCGTCGGAATATTCAAAGGCGCGAGTAAACAATGGCTTCAGCGGCTTGCCCGCCTTGTCCTTGCGCATATTCAATGTTTTGGTGGCGGGCAGCAATTTGCGACCACCCAGATGATCGTAGAGAAACAGGCCAAGCCGGATCAGCCAGGCGGGACGAATGCCGCCCTTGTGGAACGGCAGCACGAAACGCATCGGCCAAATGATATGCGGCGCCATCGCCCAGAGCACTTCGCGCTCCATCAGCGCTTCGCGCACCAGCCGAAATTCATAATGTTCAAGGTAGCGCAATCCACCGTGAATGAGCTTGGTGGCGCCCGAAGACGTGCCAGAGGCGAAATCGTTCATTTCCGCCAGCGCAACGGTATAGCCGCGCCCGACGGCGTCACGGGCGATGCCGCAGCCGTTAATACCACCACCAATAACAAATATGTCGAAGACAGGATCGCCGGACACGTTTCTCTCCCTTTCGCAATGCAGCATTATAGTGCGCATGCGAAACTTGATATAGCTAAAACGAACTTAAAACGAATGTCAAACGAAAGTTTAGCAGTCCCTATTAATCAGGCGGCTATGGGCCCCGGAATGCTTCGATCAACCGCACGTCATGCTCACGGCAAATAGCGGCAAGACCCTCGATATCGCAGACGTCAGTGATGAATGTGTGAACCTGGCTGAGATGGCCAATGCGCACCGGGGCGGCGCGCTCGAATTTGGAGGAATCGGCCACAAGAATCACGTGCCGGGCATTGGCGATAATCGCCTGCGCCACCTTGACCTCCCGGTAATCGTAGTCCAGCAATGCGCCATCCGGATCGATGGCCGAAGCGCCGATCACCGCATAATCCACCTTGAACTGCCGGATGAAATCCACCGCCGCTTCCCCGACGATCCCGCCATCGGAGCCACGCACAACGCCGCCAGCGATTACCACCTCAATGCCTGGAAAAACCCGCAGGCGATTGGCAACATTGATATTATTGGTAATGACCATCAGGTCCTTGTGATCAAGCAATGCTTCGCCCACCGCCTCGGTCGTCGTACCGATATTGATGAACAGAGATGCATTGCTGGGGATCAATTCGGCGGCAGCCCTGCCAATCGCCTGCTTTTCCGGCGCGGCCATCGAGCGGCGCGCTTCATAGCGAACGTTTTCGGCACCACTCGGAAAAATTGCGCCTCCGTGGACCCGCGTCAGTCGGCGCGTCTCGCAGAGATCGTTGAGATCCTTGCGGATGGTTTGCGGCGTCACCGAAAAGCGAACCGCCAGATCATCCACCTGCACCCGGCCTTCCGCCTTGGCGATGTCGAGAATGTCGGATTGCCGGGCAGACAGAAACATGCACCCCTCCCCGTTTTCGTTTTTCTTTCATCATAATCCAAAACGAAAGCGGTGCAATGCGCCTGACGTCTCACGTGAAACGTTTATGCAAACCGGCTGGTAATCAGATAGCCAATCCCGGCGGCGGTGGCCGTCAGCACCGTGCCCCAGGCCATGTCGACCAGACTGAGCGTCAGTGACCAGGATTTCAAGGTGGCCAGATTGGTCATGTCATAGGTGCCATAGGCGATCAGCCCCAGAAGCGCGCCGCTAACCACAGCCGTTAACAGGCTGCCGTTCTGTAGGGCTGGACTGACCGCAAAATAAACAATGCCGACGATATAAACCAGATAGAACAGACCCGCAGCGGTGAAATTGGGCTGATCCCGCATCATATCGCCGATGCGGGACTTGTAAAAACTCAGCGCAATCTTGCTGAGCCATAGGAAATCCAAGGTGAAAAACACCGCAGCCGTGGCACAATAGGCAATCGCATAGCTGCGCATGTGATTTCATCTCCTTTAAAGTGTCGGCTATATACCGAGGATCGGCTGAAACAGCCGGACAAGGCGGCTCTTGAAGCGCAGAGGAGCGTCCGTGACGGCAAGGCAAATGCAATCTTCGCCGTCTTCGGCAATGGGCTGATGTTCCAACTGCTCGTCGGCTTCCTCCAGGTCGCCGCGTGCAAACCGGCCCTGTCCATCATGGAAGCTGCCTTTCAGCACCAGCGTCAGCTCGCGCCCACCATGGCTATGTTCCGGCACCGGCTTTCCGGCCGGAATGCGCAGCAACCGCACGCTGGTTTCTCCATCGCGGGTCTTGATCGGAATGTGATAGGCACCGCGCCCAAGCGACTTCCATTTCAAACCATCGATATCCTGCCCCAGATAGGAGCGAAGCGGTTCCGGCAGGATCGCATCGTACTGCCGGGAGGTGGTGTCCGGCGCCGGTTCAACCCGGCTGACAGTGCTTTCCCTGGTCCGTTCGCCGGAGGCAGCAAGCCTTGCTCGCATGTCCTGCCAGGAGCGGTCGACGCTGAGATCGGCATCGACAGGGTTTTCCGCCTCCAACAATGCCCCGGCAGTCACCTCCATGGCCGCGAGGCGTCGGCGACAATCGGGACATAAGGCGAGATGGGTGGCAATGGCGATTCCCCAGCCTTCGGCAAGGCTGCCATTGGCGTAATCGAGCAGCAATTCATCGCTGACATGATGGTGAACAGTCATCAGCGATCCTCCTCTGAGCGGTCTTCAAGGGCGGCACGAAGCTTGGCAAAGGCCATGCGGATTCTCGACTTCACAGTGCCGAGCGGCAGATTGAATTCCTTGGCAAGCGCGCTGTGAGGAATTTCGTGAAAGAAGGACCGTTGCAACAGCTCCAACTGCTCCTGCGGCAATTGTCCCATGGCCTTGTGCAGCCTTTCCGCATCCTGGCGGTTTTCCAGATCCTGATCGGCTGGCATCACCTCGTCAGGCACGAAGGCCGGATCGTTCGGATCGAATTCCGGCCGGTTCTGCTTGCGATAGGCCGAAACCCGGAGATTTCTGGCGATGGTAAAAATCCAGGCGGAGACATTGCCCCGGTCCGGATCGAATAATGCGGCCTTGTTCCAGACCACCATCATGGTTTCCTGCATCAATTCCTCTGCCGCCTGCTGGTCACGCGCCTGACGAGCCATATAAGCCTTTACGCGCGGACCGTAATGGCGGAACAATGTTTCGAATGCTTCCACATCCCGTTCGCGAGCAACTGCTGCGAGCATGGAAGACATGTCTTCGGTTTCAGCCTTCATAATCATCCCGTTTGCGCCAGAAGGCACGGATCTCCCACCCAACCGGCTGCGTCTGAAAAGGCGCGGGGCCGTCACTCTTCTATTGTGGCATTCCAGAGCCGCTTGGGAAATGATTATTGTCATGGCGCTTTCTACGCCTTGTCGCGAAAGCTGGATCACTGCCTGAAAAAAAATCCGCTCATGGCAATCCAGCCTCCGCTAGCGTTCGTAAATACTGTAAACGAACAACCGGGAGGCGACCGCTCTTATGAAGATCGGATTAGACAGCGGATTGACCACAGGCACAAAGCGCATTGCGGTTGTGGGATCGGGGATTTCCGGTCTGTCCTGCGCATGGCTATTGTCCAAGGGTTTCGATGTCACGGTGTTCGAAGCTGAAAACCGCTTCGGTGGCCATGCCAACACCGTCAATGTCGCGGGACCAAACGGTCCGGTGGCCGTCGATACCGGGTTCATCGTCTATAACGACCGCAATTATCCAAATCTCGTTGCGCTGTTCGATCATCTCGGTGTGCCAAACCAGGCCTCCGACATGTCCTTCGCAGCCTCGCTGGATGCGGGCCGTTTCGAATATTCCGGCTGTGGGCTGGCGGGTCTGCTTGGCCAGCGCAGCAACGTGGTTCGCCCTCGCTTCTGGCGCATGGTGGCCGATATCATGCGCTTTTACCGGGAAGCCCCTTTGCTGCTCGAGCGCCAAGACCTTACAGCGGCAACGCTTGGCGATTATCTCGATCTGGAAGCCTATAGTAATGCCTTTATCGAGGATCACCTGCTACCTATGGGCGCTGCGATCTGGTCAACAACGGCTGCCGACATGCGGGCCTATCCGCTGAATGCCTTTGTCCGGTTCTTCATCAATCACGGTCTGGTCACGTTGAAGAATAGGCCGCAATGGCGCACGGTCACGGGGGGCAGCCGTGAATATGTCCTGCGCATCAAGCAGGCGACCAATGCCGATTTCCGGGCCAACGATCCGGTCAAGGCCATTATCCGCAGCGCACTGGGCGTAAAGATCGTCACGCAAAGCGGCTATCAGGATCGTTTCGATCAGGTTGTTGTCGCCACCCATGCGGATGAAGCACTGGCGCTGCTGGACGATGCGCAAGGGTTGGAACGGGCGCTGCTAGGCTGCTTCGATTACACTAAGAATGTTGCCGTGCTGCATTCCGACACCAGATTGATGCCTAAACGCAAACAGGTCTGGGCAAGCTGGAATTACATCGGCGAAGAGCGCAAGTCTGGCGAAGGGCCGCTGTGCGTAACCTATTGGATGAACCGGTTACAGGGCCTCGACGCCTCGCTTCCGCTGTTCGTAACGCTCAATCCTTCGCGCGACATCGACGAGTCCAAGGTGCATCAGGTCTTCAACTACACCCATCCGCTTTTCGATGCCAAGGCAATCGCCGCCCAGCGCCAGCTCTGGCAATTGCAGGGGCGCAACAGGACCTGGTTCTGCGGTGCGCATTTCGGCAGTGGCTTCCACGAGGACGGCCTTCAGTCCGGCCTGGCTGTTGCCGAACAATTGTCTGGAATTGCCCGTCCGTGGTCGGTGGAAAACCAATCAGGCCGGATTTTTGTCGAATCGGTGCTGGCGGCTGCACAATGAGCTGGTCATCGGCAATTTTCACCGGTGCGGTTGTGCATCAACGCCACCGGCCTAAAAAGCATAGTCTACGATATAAGGTCTTCTGCCTGCTGGTCGATCTCGATGAACTGCCTGATATAGACAAGTCGCTTTGGCTTCTGGGATATAACCGCCGCGCCATCTTGAGAATTGACGACCGCGATCATGGCCTGGGTATTCCGGGAGGTTTGAAGACGTGGGTTGCCAACCATGTCGAGCAGGCCGGTCTTAACACCGAGGGCATGAAAGTGAGCATGCTCTGCTATCCGCGCATGTTCGGCTATGTTTTCAATCCCTTGACGCTTTATTATTGCTATGGGCCGTCCGGCGACCTGCTGGCCCTGCTTTACGAGGTTGAAAATACCTTTCACGAGCGGCACACCTATGTCATTCCGGCTAGCGTGGAAGAGGATGGCTCGATCCGCCACGCCTGCGCCAAGCAGATGTATGTCTCGCCCTTCATGCCGATGGAATGCCTCTACCGGTTCAAAATCGTGCCACCGGGCGAAACGGTGACAGTCGCCATCAACGAAGCCGACGAACAGGGGCCATTGCTCTATGCGTCGTTTTGCGGAAAGCGCCGCCCCCTTGATGACCGGGGCTTGTTCAAGGTTCTGGTCCGCTATCCGCTGATGACACTGAAAGTCATGGGTGCCATCCATTGGGAAGCCCTTAAACTTTGGGCGAAAGGCGTGCCATTGCATCGGCATCGCAAGGCGCAGAACCCGGTCGCCAGTTCCATCATTCCGCCTGAGGCTGCAAACGCAAGGAGCCCGTCATGACCCATGCCGACCAGCAAACCGCGACACTATCCCTCACCTCCGCGCCGCTGTGGCAAAGGGTGCTGTGCGGCTGGGCGGGCCGCCTGACCCATGGCCATCTGACGCTGCTGTTTCCTGACGGCAAGGAACACCACGTCACCGGCCGTGAAGCCGGACCCTCTGCCGTCCTGAAGCTAAACAACGCCCGTCCGGTCTGGCGGGTGATGTCGGCGGGAACGCTCGGCTTTTCGAGATCCTATATGGATGGCGACTGGGACAGCCCCGATATTGCCGGATTTCTGGAACTTGCCATTGTCAATGAGGGCAATTGGCACGGGCTGATGTCACCTTCCGCGCTGCTTGGCAAGCTGGCTCTGCTGCGCCATAAGCTCAGGCGCAATTCCAAGGCCGGGAGCCGGCGCAACATCGCCTTCCATTACGATCTCGGCAACTCCTTTTATCGCCATTGGCTGGATGAGACGATGACCTATTCATCGGCGCTCTACACCCATCCTAGCCAATCGCTTGGCGAGGCACAGGCCGCCAAATACCAGCGTATTGTTGACCAATTGGCGCTGGGACCGGACGATCACGTGTTGGAAATCGGCTGCGGCTGGGGCGGCTTTGCCGAACATGCCATCCGCGCCAGCGGGTGCCGGGTAACGGGCCTGACACTTTCCACCGAACAGGCCGCCTATGCGCGCCAGCGGATGCAGGCAGCGGGATATGCCGAGCGCTGCGATATCCGGCTGGAAGATTACCGGGATGTGCAGGGCCGGTTCACCAAGATCGTTTCCATCGAAATGTTCGAGGCGGTCGGTGAGGAAAACTGGCCGGTCTATTTCAACCGGGTGCGCGATCTGCTGGTAGACGGCGGCAAGGCCGTGGTTCAGGTCATCACCCTGGATGAGAGCCGTTTCGAGCAATATCAGCGCGAAGCGGATTTCATCCAGACCTATATTTTTCCAGGAGGCATGTTGCCCTCGGTCGAGCGGTTCGAAGCATCGGCGCAAAAATCGGGATTGAAAACCTGCGATACTTTCCGCTTTGGTCTGGATTATGAGCGCACTCTGCTCACCTGGGACAAGAGCTTTACCGCCCATTGGTCGAAAATCGCGCCGCTGGGGTTTGACGAGCGCTTCTTCCGCATGTGGCGCTATTACCTTCATTACTGCGCCGCAGGCTTTCGAACCGGACGGCTTGATGTGGTGCAGTTCGAGCTTGAAAAATAAACGTTCGATCATCAATCAAAAAGGGGGCGAAGGCCCCCTTTTACGTTATCACATTCGGAAATATTTCAGGTTTTCCGCAGCATCTTGCGCGTCAATGCGAAATAGAGCGGATAGGGCAAAAGCCTCAACAGCTTGAGCGACAGGACCATTTGCCAGGGAAAGGCGATTTCAAATTTTCCGGCCTCCATTCCTTTTTCAATGTGATCGGCAGCCTGCTCAGCCGTCACCAGGAAGGGCATGGGAAAGTCATTCTTGTCGGTCAGCGGCGTTTTGACAAAACCCGGATTGATAATGCTGATCGCCACGCCCTTTTCGGCAAGACCCGGACGCATGGCCTCGGCCAGGGTGATCATCGCTGATTTGGTTGCCCCGTAAATGCCGCCGCCCGGCAGTCCGCTATAGCCGGAGACCGAACCGACAAGGCCGATCCGGCCTTTACCGCGAGCGACCATCACGGCAATCACCGCTTCCAGGCAATGGCCGGTACCGACAAGATTAAGATCGACCATCCGGCGCAATTGCTCGGCCTCGAAACGCACTGCATTTTCGCGGATATAGGAGCCTGCGGAAAACACCGCCATATCGATCGGGCCAAGCCTGGCTTCGATGTCGCCCACCACCTGTTTCACAGCGTTTCCGTCGGTAATATCCAGCGGAAAAGCATGAATTCGATCTGGATTTTCAGCCGCAAGCGCCAGCAGGTCCTCAGCCCGCCGGGCGCTGACGCCGACGATATAGCCTTGACGCGCCAATTTCAGCGCAAGCGCGCGACCGATGCCGGAACTGGCGCCGGTGATCCAGGCGACTCTGGCGCGCGACGAGGATGACATGACCATCACGGTGCAATCCTTTCGCGCTTTTGCGCCTTTATCTTGGTGGCCTGTGCGGCCTTTTGGAAGGACACGGTGGTCTTGGCGACCGGAAAGCCGAATTTCGTCACCCAGGCGGTATTGAGCACCGTACCATCCGGCTTCAACACCATCTTGTCGTAGAACCGGACCTTGTTGGACTGGGTCTCGGGCGAGAGATAGACGAGATAGTTGAAACGAGCGGTATCGCCGCTCAGCCGCACAAGCGCATTGCCCACCACATCCTCTCGGGTTCCGGTATAGGTCGTCGGCCCTGTCTTGACGAACCGCCAGGTTTTGCGGTCACGCGTGCCATCCTCGAAGCGAAAATCCTCCCGCAGTGTCAGAATATGACCATCCCATTTGCCAGTGAGATCGACGGTGAATTTGCGACTGACACCATTGATGGCGGCGAAGTGTCCCTCGGCCACGGTCTTGCCGACGAAATAGTCCTCGAAGCTAAAATCAGCCGCCACTGCTGGGCTTATAGATGCAAATAGTCCGACGCCCAGACCCGCAAGTGCAGATTTCAGTCCCGACATGATCAAATCTCCGGTTCATTGCTATCAATACTTGAACTACGCGCCAAACGGGCTTCCGGATTGGTTGCTACCACTCGATCACGGAACCGTCATAGGCGAAAAAGCCCCCGGTCTGGGCGGGCGAGAGTATGTCGAGCACGGATAGCAACAGGCCAGCGCTGTGATCCGGGGCAAACCGCTCATGACCCGCGGCGAAATTGGCAGAAAGTCCGGTATCTACACTGCCGGGATGCAGGCTGACAATGACGGATTGCGGTCGTGATCGGGCGATTTCGATAGCGCTGGTATGAACGATCTGGTTGAGAGCTGCCTTGGATGCCCGATAGGAAATCCAGCCACCAAGGCGATTATCGCCAATCGAACCGACCCGTGCCGACAGAAAACCCATCAGCGACCGGCTGTTTTTCACCAGAAGCGGCGTGAAATATTTGAGCACCAGCGCTGGGCCAATGGCATTCAGCGCAAATTGGGCCGCCATCGCTTCAGAAGTTACGGCTTTGATGGCTTTTTCTGGCCCAACGCCGTTAATGGTCAAGGCGCCCGTTGCACAAATGATCAGATCGAAGCTTTGGTCCTGACCAGCCAGGCGCTCCGCACAGGCGGCGATGCTCGCCTCCTCCATCAGGTCGAAGCCGTTCTCTCGGCGCGATAGCGTCACCACCTCCCGACAGGCACTATCCGACCCCAATATCGCGCAAAGGGCTGAACCGATACCGCCGGATGCGCCGATAACGAGTGCGCTATAGCTTGGGCGAAGCGATGTCATTGATGTAAAGCGACGCATTTTCCACCTTTTTGCGACATTTATTGTGCTGCCAGTCATCCGAATGCTGACGGGCTGCGTAACCCCTCTACGATTCTACTCAGAACAATGGATCACAGGAGGACTTGGAATCATGTCGTTTCGACGTTTATTGATCAGTATCGCCCTGGTTGCGTGTGCTACCGGCACCGCGCAGGCCGCCAATGAAAGCCGATATACCTCCACCGACATCAAAAGCGACATCATAGGCAAGCGCATCTATCTCGCCACGCCGATGGGCGGGGAGTTTCCGCTGAACTATCGCACAAGCGGGGTTGTTGACGGTTCGGGAGAAGCTCTGGGTCTCGGCCGCTTCGTGAAGCCCAATGATACCGGCAAATGGTGGATCAATGGCGATCGCCTCTGCCAGCGCTTTACCACCTGGTACAAAGGCACGCCGATGTGTTTCGAACTCTATAAAACCGGCGATAAAAGCCTCAATTGGATCCGCGACAATGGCCAGAAGGGGACAGCCAGGATCGGGCAATCCCTGTAATCTGAGGTGGCAAATGCTGGAGCCTTTTGACCAATGGGACATTCAACCGTTTGGCAAATTGAAGCCGATTCCCTATACCGCACGATTTTCACTGGCGGAATATGAAACGATCAAGAAGGGTTTCATTCCAAATTCCATGGAGGATAAGTGGGTTATTTTCTTCGCCGCTCACTCACTATTTCTCCATCGGAGTTGGACGGGGGCGGCGGTATATCGCGTGGATTTTTCTGAAAGATCAAACACGTTGAGTGTCAAAAATGCTTATGTTGACGAGGCTGTCTGTCAAAAAGACAATGGCGCGTATGATGCAGCACTATTATCCTTTTTAATAGACAATATTCTTCTCTCCAGAAACTCGCCGTTCCCTATGATCGAGGCAAACAAGCGTTTTCCAACCGGTGCCTATCAACACCATATTGCGGGCACCGGATACAGGGAAACATCTTTCAAACCTCCCCGCCCCTGGTGGAGGTTTTGGGGAAGGGACCATTAAGCTTTTGGCGGATTGTCGCGTTTGAAAATCCAGTCATGGTCGGGGTGGTTCTGGAAGCGCCATTTGCGCATCGGTCCGGCCATGACATTGAGATAATACATCTCATAGCCATAAGGCGCGCCGCAGGGATGGTGGCCCTTTGGCACCAACACCACATCGCCATCGGACACGGCCATTGTTTCGTCCAATGAGCCATCTTCGGTAAAGACGCGCTGAAAGCCGAAGCCCTGAGCCGGATTCAAACGATGATAATAGGTCTCTTCCAGATAGGTCATATCCGGAAAATTATCCTCGTCATGCCGATGGGGCGGATAGGATGACCAGTTGCCCTGCGGGGTAAACACTTCTGTTACCAGCAGGCTATCGGCCACATCGCGCTCTTCCATGGCAATGGGGAAGATATACCGAGTGTTGGCATCCTTGCCGCGCTCCGTGAGGGCCACGCCTGCCGGGCCAATCACCTGTGCCTCGCGGCCCGGTTTTGCGGGCGCGGTGCAGACGGCCAGCGTTACATCCGTGGTGGCGATGGCGCTCCACTCGCTGCCTGCCGGAATATAGACGCAATGGGGCGGCTTTTTCTCAAATACATTCATGCGGTCGCCAAGCTCGCCGAAGCTTTTGCCCGCAGCCGAAATCTCGGCTTTGCCCTCGACCAGCACCAGAATCACTTCCGTCTCGCCCGTCTGTTCAGCGGCCTTTTCGCCTGCTTTCAGCTTATAAAGGCCAAAGCCGACATAGCCCCAATTGGCGCTTTCCGGGGTGATGTCATGCACTTTGCCAATGGCGGCCACGGGCTTGCGCAATAGGTTGGTCATTTTTCATCTCCCTTTCCCGGCGTTTTGTAAAACACCCAGAACAGTTGCAGACCGGCGTAAAACCCAAGCGCCAGCGAAATCATCGCCCAGGTTTGAGACCCATTATAAAGCTCGACCCCCGCCCAGACCAGCGGCACCAGCACGACCAGAATGCGCACCCAGAGCGGCTTAAAAAACGGGTGGTGGGGATCGAGAAATTGCATGGGCTTACCTTGTGTGTTCGGGTCGGGGCTGGCCCTCTACCGTTGGAGGCTGTGGTGGGAGGGATATAGCATAGGTCGGTGCTTGCTTAACCCCCTCGCTCCGACCGATTAAGCCGCCTTATCCAACCCCGCAGCCTTGGCCATCGCCTTCAGCGAAGCAAGCCCAAGGCTCTGGTAATCATAGGGATTACGCACATCCGGGTCCTGCTCGGCCTCAATCACCAACCAGCCTTCATAGCCATGTTCGCCTGCAATTTTCAGCACCGGCGGAAAATTGACACCGCCCTCACTATCGCCCGGCACCGTGAACACGCCACGGCGAACACCTTCAAGGAAGGAGAGCTTTTCATCGCGCACCTGCTTGGCAATCACGGGGCGGATGTTCTTGGCGTGGATATGACCCACGCGGCTCATATAACTGGTTGCCACGCGCTCCGGGTTGCCGCCGCCAAACAGGCAATGGCCGGTATCCAGCAACAGCTTGGCATGCGGACCCGTGTTGGCCATCAGCTTGTCGATTTCCTCTTCGCTCTCGACAATCGTGCCCATGTGGTGGTGGTAAACCAGAGCAATGCCCTGCGCTGCCGCAAATTCGGCCAAAGCTTCTACGCCTGCGCCAAAACCTGCCCACTCAGCATCTGCCAGTTTCGGGCGATCATTCACCGGCTTGCCATCATCGCCATGAATAGCATTCGATGTTTCGCAGACGATGATCACCTTGCTGCCCATGGCCTTCAACAGATCGAGGGCAGGCTGCATTGCTGCCTTTTCGTCCTCAATCGAATTGGTCAGCAGGTTCAGCGAATGCCAGCCGGAGACATAGCGAAGGCCGCGTGGCTCCAACACAGCCTTCAGGGCCGTTGGTTCCTGCGGGAATTTATGGCCCTTTTCAATGCCGTCGAAGCCGATTTTGGCGGTCTCATCAAGGCATTGGTCGAGGCTGATATGGGCACCCAGCGTGCGGTCATCGTCATTGGACCATGCAATCGGGTTGGTTCCGTAGAGAATCATCTTAATGTCTTTCCTTGAGCGCTGCCTCGTAGCGGGCGCGAGCCTGTTGCACTTCCTTGCGGTCTGAAACTTCTGGCACCGCCACATCCCACCAGTACCCGCCAGCTTCCGGCGTTGGGTAAGGATCGGTGTCGATGACAATCACGGTGGGTCTTGTGGCATCGCGGGCGCTATTCAGCGCGGCTTCCAGCTCGGCGATGGTTGTCACCTTGCGGCTATCTGCTCCCATGGATGCAGCATGAGCGGCAAAATCGATCTGTGGCGCGTGGATATGCGAGGTGTGGGCGTAAAGATTGTTAAACTCGGCCCCGCCCGTGCCCATTTGCAGGCGGTTGATGCAGCCGTAGCCCCGGTTATCGGTGATCACCACGGTGATTTTCACACCCAGAGCGCAGGCCGTGACCAGCTCGGAATTCATCATCATGTAAGAGCCATCGCCAACCATGACGATCACGTCACGCTCCGGCTCGGCCATCTTGATGCCCATGCCGCCTGCAATCTCATAGCCCATGCAGGAGAAGCCATATTCCATGTGGTAGGACAGTGGCAGTTTGGATTTCCAGAGCTGGTGCAACTCGCCCGGCATGGTGCCAGCGGCGCACATCACCACGGTATTGTCGCGGGAAGTGCGCTGCACGGCACCAATCACCTGCATGTCGGTGGGCAGGCTGTTGCCATCCTTTGGTGCGGCGGTGACGGCATCGGCTTTGGCAAACCATTCGGCCTTCAGGCTTGCATCCGGTGCCGCAAAACGATGATCGCCCAAAGCGGACGAGATCAATTCCAGACCGATTTTCGCATCCGCCACCAAAGGCAAGGCATCATGCTTGGCGCTATCGTAAGGCTGCACATTCAGCGCCAGAATCTTGCGGTTCGGGTTCTTGAACAGCGCCCACGACCCGGTGGTAAAATCCTGAAACCGTGTGCCAACTCCGATCACGAGATCCGCACCCTCGCAAACCGTGTTGGCACTGGCCGCACCCGTCACGCCGACGGGTCCGAAATTCAGCGCATCATCCCATGGCAGGGCCGATTTTCCGGCCTGGGTTTCCACCACCGGAATCTGGTGGTTTTGGGCAAAATCCAGCAAGGTTTGCGTGGCGCCGGAAAAATGCACGCCGCCGCCTGCAACAATCACTGGGCTTTTGGCGGATTTGATAGCGGCAATCGCTGTTTCCAGCTCAAACGCATCGGGCTGCGGACGGCGGATGTGCCATATTTTGGGTGCAAAAAAGCTCTCAGGATAATCATAGGCCTCGGCCTGCGTGTCCTGACAAAAGGCCAGCGTTACCGGGCCGCAATCGGCGGGATCGGTCATGGTGCGAAAGGCGCGGGGCAGGGCTGTCAACAAATGTTCAGGCCGGGAAATGCGGTCGAAATAGCGGCTGACGGGGCGAAAGCAATCATTGGCCGACATCACGCCATCATTGAAATCTTCCACCTGCTGCAACACCGGATCGGGTCCGCGATTGGCAAACACATCACCGGGTAAAAGTAGAACAGGAAGACGGTTGACATGCGCCAAGGCCGCAGCCGTGACCATATTCAGCGCACCGGGACCAATGGAGGAGGTGACAGCCATAGCACGGCGGCGGCCAAGCTGTTTGGCATAGGCAATGGCCGCGTGCGCCATGGATTGCTCATTCTGCCCGCGCCATGTGGTGATGCTATCTTTTGCTCCCTGCAAGGCCTCGCCCAGACCCGCAACATTGCCATGACCGAAAATGGCCCAGACGCCAGCAATAAACGGCACGCCTTCCGGCGTCATCTGATTGGCAAGGTAGCGCACCAGAGCCTGAGCGGCTGTCAAACGCACCGTTTTCATGTGTCTCTCTCCCTGAAACTTCAAAGGCTCAAGCGTGTGAACGCGCCCGATCCCATACCTGACACAGCGATGTGTATTTACCCACCATGTCCGCAATCGCATCGTCATCCGATAATGTGCCAGCTAACCACTTGCGGGCCGCATCGCCAAAAATGGTGCGCCCAACGGCAAAACCTTTCACAAGATCAAAGCTGGCTGCCGTTTTAAAGCTCTCCTCCAGCTCTGCCGCTGGTGCATCCAGACCCAGCACAACAATCCCTCGCGTATAGGGATCGTTGCGGGAAATGGCGTCAACGGCTTTGGCCCAAGCCCCGGCAGTTTTCATCGGCTCCAGCTTCCACCAATCGGGATAGACGCCGATGTCATAGAAGCGCTGGATGATGGTGGCCGCTGTATCATCATCGGTGGGGCCAACCTTGGATGGGATAATCTCCAACAGCATTTCAAGCCTGTTACGGCGTGCAGCCGTAAAAAGACGTTTTACCGTATTTTCTTGGGTTTCCTTCAAGGCTGCATCATCATCGGGATGATAGAAGCACAGCACCTTGACGACATTCTCCACCGGCCATTCGGTGAGGCCACCGAAATCCTCACCCAGTTCCGGCTCCAAAGTCAGCGGGCGAGAGCCGGGCCATTCGACCGGACGGCCAACCCAAAGACCAGACCCGGAGGCCTGATAGAGCGCATCACGGCCCAGACGGCTATCACACAAAATGCCATAACCGGGCTGACCATTGGCCACCTGCTGCGCGGCTTTTAGGCACAGTTGCTTGAAAGCCCCGATCCGCTCATAGGAAACACCGGCCTCATCACACATGGCTTCCAGCTGCATACGGTGATCGAAGGCAAATACCCGCATCTGCGGCCATTCTCCATCGCGGTTGGTAGACCAATGCACCTGCTCCAGCGCCGCATCCTTGCGCAAAGCCTTGTTGCGAATGCCGGTTTTGAAGAAATAATCCAGCTCTTCAAGGCTGGGATAGGCGGGCGTGCAGCCGTGGCGCGACACGGCAAAGGCACCGCAGGCGTTGGCATATTTCAACGCCGTGGGCCAATCCTTGCCCGTCAACCAGCCTTTCAGCAGGCCAGACATAAAACCATCGCCAGCCCCCAGCACGTTGAAGACCTCGATGGGGAAACCTTCTCCCGTCTGGCCATCATCAAGACTGTCTGGAATATCGCCATCAAATACCACAGCGCCCAAGGCACCGCGCTTGCACACCAACGTGGCCTTGGAAACCTTGCGCACGGCCCGCAGCGCTTCCACCGTGTTGGTAGAACCGCCCGCAATGTGGAATTCTTCTTCCGTGCCAACAATCAGATCAAACCAATGCAGGGTCGATTGGAGTTTGGTGGTGACGGCTTGCGATTCGATAAAGCGGCTTTCGCCATCGCCATGGCCCGCCAAGCCCCAGAGATTGGGACGGTAATCAATATCCAGCGCAGTTTTTGCACCATTTTCCCGCGCCAACCGCAGCGCTTTCAGCACCGCCGCTTCGGTATTGGGGTGGGATAGATGCGTACCCGTGACGCAAACACACCCGGATTCTGCCACAAAAGCCGGATCTATATCATCCTCGCACAGCGCCATGTCGGCGCAGTTTTCCCGGTAGAAAATCAAGGGAAACTGGTGCTCATCACGAATGCCCAGCAAAACCAGCGCTGTTAGCCGTTTGGGGTCCGTCTTGACGCCCCGCACGTCCACGCCTTCGCGCACCAACTGTTCGCGGATGAAGCGGCCCATATGCTCATCGCCCACGCGGGTGATCAGCGCCGATTTCAAACCCAACCGGGCCGTACCAGCTGCAATATTGGTAGGGGAGCCGCCGATATATTTGTTAAAGGAGGCCATATCTTCCAAACGGCCACCCACTTGCGCGCCGTAAAGATCAACGGACGAACGGCCGATGGTGATCAGGTCAAGTTTTGGCACGCTTTCCTCCTTGGACGCGACAGGGCTTGTTTCTCCTGCCGTCAATGACCTCACTCCCGGAAGGTCATTCTATTATCGCTTAAAAATGGACTATATATTCTATTTTTGAACCCATCAACACAAATGTTCAATCCTGCTGCCGGGCCGTTCCCACCGCAACCGACAGCGCAATGGCCAGACAGAGCGTGGCAGAGAGTGAGCGGAATGCCCCAAAATCCACCTCGGCGACTGAGAGGGTTATTGCCCCCAGTTTGCGAAGCGGATTGACCACCGTATCGGTAATGGCCACCACGGAAATACCCCGCGCTGAGACTTGCTCAACCAGATCCAGCGTCTCGGTCGAGTAGGGCGCAAAGGTAATGGCCAGCACCACATCACCACCCCGGATGGCATGCTGGCTTTCCAGCTTGCCAACGCCACTGTGCAGCATGGCTGGAACTGCCATTTTTTCAAAGGCATAGGCAATATAGCTCGCCACCGGAAAGGAGCGGCGCAAGCCGACAATATGGATCATTCCAGCCGTGCTGAGGCACGCCACGGCCTGTTCCAGCAGGTGCGGATCGACCGTTTGCAGCAATCCTTCCAGCGACACGCGCCCCGCCTCGACAAATTCCGCCAAAAGCGCCGTTGGGCTGCCCGATTCTGTGTCGCGCAAGTGGTGCAAACGGGTGGAATAATCCGGCCAACCGCCAACAAAAGAATCCCGAAACAGCTTTTGCATCTCGGAAAATCCAGAAAAACCAAATATTTGGCAAAATCGCATAAAGGCAGAGGGCTGTACGCCTGCCCCTTCCGCCATTTCGGCCACAGTCGAGACGGCAATACGATCCTTATTGGCGGCTACATAGTCCGCGCATTGCTTGAGCCTTTTCGGCAAAGTGTCAGACACCTGCACCAGCCGTTCTTCAAAGGCTTTAATGCTATCGGGCGCGGAGGTCTCTGCAACTGTGGTATCAGACATGGTTGGTTTATTGCCTCAAATTTTGCATCAACGTCTTTGGCGGCAGTGCTCTAAACCGCCTTGACAGGAACACTATCCCAATCTAGCAAAATAGAACATATATTCCAAACGAGGATTGCCGCAACAGCTGACACCTGTCAAAAACTGCGGTGGGTTTGAGAGCGTTTAACGTGTCATGTGCTTGGCCCGAATGGTGCCAGGCCAGGGAGGAGAACATCATGGTGAAGAAACTGGCCCTTCTGGGCGCAGGCCGTATCGGCAAGGTGCACGCCAAGGCCATTGGCGAAGACAAGCGCGCCCAATTGGTGGCGGTTGCAGACGCTTTCCCTGAGGCTGCCAAGGCGATTGCCGATGCCTATGGTGCCGAGGTCAAGACCATTGAAGAGATCGAGGCGGATGCCTCGATTGATGCGGTGTTGATCTGCACCCCCACCAACACCCATTCCGATCTGATCGAACGGTTCACTGCCGCTGGCAAGGCCGTGTTCTGCGAAAAGCCGATCGATCTGGATGTGAAGCGGGCGGAAGCCTGCGCCGAAGTGGTGCGTGCCAACGGCGGCAAGGTGATGCTGGGCTTTAACCGTCGTTTCGATCCCCATTTTCAGGCCGTTCGCAAAGCGATTGATGATGGCAGGATCGGCAAGGTTGAGATGGTCACCATCACCAGCCGCGACCCCGGCGCGCCGCCGCCAGAATATATCAAGGTTTCTGGCGGTATTTTCCGCGATATGACCATCCATGATTTCGACATTGCCCGCTTCTTGCTGGGCGAAGAAATCACCTCGGTGATGGCATCCGCTGCCGTGCTGGTGGACCCGAAGATTGGCGAGTTGGGTGATTTTGATAGCGCCAGCCTTGTGCTGACCACGGCGTCTGGCCGTCAGGCGATCATTTCCAACTCGCGCCGCGCCACTTATGGCTATGACCAGCGCATTGAAGTGCATGGCTCGGAAGGCTCGGTGGCGGCTGAAAACCAGCGCCCGGTTTCCATCGAGATCGCCACCAAGGACGGCTACACCCGTCCGCCGCTGCATGATTTCTTCATGACCCGCTATACGGCGGCTTATGCCGCTGAAATTTCGGCTTTCCTCGACTTTATTGAAAGTGGAAAGGCACCATCGCCATCCATCGAAGATGGCTTGATTGCGCTGAAACTGGCTGATGCCGCAGTCAAAGCTGCCAAGGAAAAGATTGTCGTTACGCTGTAATCGAGATTGTCCCCAAAGGTTAATAGCCGGGTTTTTCCAAAACCCGGCTATCTGCAAGGCATGTTGCCAATCACCAATACCTGAACATCCTTGACTGCGTCATTCCTTAAATCTGACCCGATTTAAGGAGAGGATTATGCAGCAAATTTAGAGTGCTACAGCATCCTGCCAGTGGGTTTCAGCCACGGTAAGGTTCGCAAAGCAACCGATGTTCCAGGAAGATGTGCATGACAGTCGCTCCCAATTTTTTCAAATTCATCAGGCTTCTCTCCGTCTTCGCTTTATCATCGGTAGCCTCCATGGCAACAGCCGCAGAAGGACCATCTCGCCTTCCGGACTGGCTGAAAGACCATGTGGGGGAAGGAACCGGCCAGATCGCCCCTGTCGTCCTGGACAGGGCGCGCGCGCTCTACCTCGCGAGAATGGCGGAAGGGAAGGTCAGCAACGCCTGTTACTTCGCAATGGATGCCACACGGCCGAACGACCGTACCGACGGCGCCTCCGGAGGCCGTTTCTATGTCATCTGTGAAGCAGACCGATCCTTTCGGGTCATATCAGCGGGACACGGTGGCGGGCGCAACCTTGGTGGCGTCGCCAATTTCTCAAACGGACGAGAATGCGCCAAGAACTTTGGTAACGCCCTGGATTCAAACCTGACGGCGGGCGGCGCTTACATGACGAGCGAAATCAAGACGTCCTTCAAAGGCTACTACCGCACATCCGCCAACCAGGAATCTTTCCTGACGCGTTCTTTCGTACAGTTCGATGGAACCGGTGAGACCGCCAATGCCCGCCAGCGGGCTATTGGCGGGCACGCGGCGGCATTGGTCTCCGGGATTTGCATGCTGAAAAAGCCTGACAGCACCTATGCCAATCGAGACGGCTATGTCCCGCGCGGTAATCTTGTCACATACCCCGCTGGTCGCAGTGACGGCTGCACAAGTTGGTCGCCCGACGACGCGCCTCAAGTCCTGTCGCTGGTCAAGGATAACCCCACCACCCTCTACATCTATCCTGAGTCGCGAGACATTAACGCAGTTTCCCGGGACTTGGCGGCAGGCCGAATCTCGTCAGGGAATAAGACCTATTGGAATAATGCCTGCCTGAAGGAAATTGGCTCCCCGACATTCTGGCCCAAGGAAAAGCTCGAGCCGATTATCGCTCAGTACAAGCAGGATCATCCCGCACCTCCGCCCCGTCCTATTCCGATCTGTGACGTACCATCACATTGATTGTCGATTTTCATCGAAAACGGGTTAGAAGTTGATAATCCCTTTCCGTATTGACGTGCCCCAATAAATTAGGCCATTTTGAACTGAACTTTTCCGCTTATGCTCCCTGGTGGGAAGAAAAGTGGCTTGAGCGCTATGCCGATCACCAGCTGCCCAACGCAAAAAGCCCCGTGATGGGGTTTTGTTGGGATCTCGGGGATTTTTGGTTGCGGGGGCTCGCAACCAACGATTCCTGCGACTAGGCCGTAGACTCATAACGATCTGATCCAAATTCTTGCTGCTGCCAATTTGACAGCGGCGAGAAAGTTCAATGGGTCTTTGTCGTAACGGGTTGCGATGCCTCTGAACTGTTTGAGTTTGCTGAAGAAACGCTCAACGAGATTGCGCTGTCGGTAAACCCATTGGCTGAAAGGGAAGCTTCCCTTCCGATTGCTCTTGGCAGGAATATTGGCCCATGCCTGCCTTTGCTTTGCAAATGCTCTGATCGCGTTGGTATCGTAGGCCTTGTCCGCCAGCAGGATCGCACCCTTGGAGATTGTCTGTAACAATGGTTCTGCCATGCGACCATCATGGGTTTGACCGGCTGTGAGTGCGAGACGGATCGGTCGGCCATCGGCATCGACAACGGCGTGGATTTTGGTGGTCAAGCCGCCACGGGAACGTCCCATGCAGCCATCGTGTTGATCCCCCTTTTTCCCGTGGCCGCATGTTGATGAACACGGACACAGGAGCTGTCGATCATAACGATATCGCCGTCGAAAGCCTTGGAAATCTCGCCCAGAACATGATCCCAGACACCCGCCTTTCGCCATCGCACGAACCGGTTGTAGCAGGTTGTATATGGACCATATCGATCAGGAACGTCTGCCCAGGGTGAACCTGTCCGAAACCGCCACAAGATGCCGTTGATCACCCGCCGGTCGTCAACACGTGGCACCCCACGCGGCTTGTTGGGCAACAAGGGCTGGATGACAGTCCATTCGAAATCGGTGAGATCAAACCGGCGACGGGTCATGAGAGGCCTCCAAATCAAGGCCTCAGTGAATCAAAATCAGGCCGATTTGCAAACCCGGTTTATGAGTGTGCGGCCTAGTCTGGCATCCGGCACAGCGAGCCGTATCCAAGCTTCGCCAATTGGCACGTGCGCTTGAAGCGCATAGGTCGCCATGTCGCTAGTGAGATCATATGCCTCCAGCGATCTTAAGTCGTGTGATGGCCACCAAATCACTTTTCTACAGACTTGTGGACGAACTGGTACGCTTCGCCTTGGTAAACCCCTTATCCGTCGCCATAAATCTCTGAAGCATCGGAGCAACGAGTTTGGTTGGATCGGGTGGAGTAGCTTCGCCAGCGGTGCGCGCAAGGATCGCAGCATAGGCCTGCAAGTTCCTGAACACCGGTGCGGGCAGTTCGACAGTAATCTTGACAGGGCGATCGTCGGGAATGGCGGAGAGCCTGAGTTTCGTCATGTCGGTTCCTTCCCCGCTCCATACGGTTTCATCACCAGATCGCGGTTGACGATAATCCGGACAGGGAAACCTGGCCGGATCGTCAGCGTCGGCTGAATGTTGAGCTGGCGACCGACGATCTGCTGGCCGATATCGGAAGCGCTGTCCTGAGCGCTTTCGCGGATGGCGCTGGCAATGTCGCTTTCCTCGTCGACCGAGAGTTCCGTACCTATACCGAGCAGCGTCGAGAGCGCGGCGGCCTTGAACAGCTGTCCCCAGTGATAATCCACTTCGTCCTCGAGCCCGGAGAACCCTTGAGTGTCGGCGCCCTGCAGGCGCTCCAATACGATGGACGAACCGTCCGGCATGATAAGGCGGTTCCAGATCAGCAGCACACGGCTCTGCCCGAAGGCAACCTGACTGTCGTATTGACCGATCAGACGGGCGCCTTGCGGAATGAGGAGATACGAGCCGGTCGGGCTGTCATAGACGTGTTCCGTCACCTGCGCGGTGATCTGGCCGGGCAGATCGGATTTGATGCCAGTAATCAGGGCCGCTGGAATGATGGTACCCGCCTGCACCACATAGGGGGACACCTTCTCCTGCAAGCGGTCGGCACTGACGGTTCGGTCAGTCTCGTCGTTGAGGAAGGCGAGCTTGCGGTCCTGCATGTTCTGCGCGGACCCGCCGTCCAGCGGCGGCGTTTCGGACGGAATCGGCATGCCGGTGCCGGGATCGACGGCAGAAGCGGGTGCAATTGCCGATGCGATTGTCTGGCCTCCCATCGTTCGCTCACCACGACTGTCAGTGAACATCTTTGCCACACGGGCGGCCTCGATCTCTGCAAGGCGTCGTTGTTCCTCTGGATCGACGCGCGGTGTCTGAATGTTCGGTGTTACGACCGGCGCCCGCCTCCTGTGCCCGAAGGATCGGCCGACCGAGGTCCCCCGGCAGCGCCGGACCCAGTTTCGGAATATTGGTGTAATCTCTCGGCAAGCCGGCCAGACCATCGGCTGGCGTCGTGTTGTCGGTATTATAGAGTTCCGTCGCGGACTGGTTGCCGCGGCGGTTGGTATCAAGCGCCCAGAACAGTGCCGCCGCGATGGCGATGCTGGCCACGCCGCCGAGACCGATCAGCACCTTGCGAGACAGTCGCGTGACCCGCCGCGGCTCGGGCCGCAAGCGCAGTTCGGCCTGAAGGCCCATGTCCGATGATTTTGCAGCCGCTGTCATCGGCGGCTGTTGATTTCCAGTGAGAACTGACCCGGTAGCACAGGATATTTCCATCGAGAATTGACCCATGTTTGAACCTTGCCCTGCGTGTTTTCAGCGGGGGCTACGGAGTGATCGACATGGCGTTACTGAGCGTGATCCGACGCTGGCATTTTCGAGACCACATATCGATCCGGGAGATTTGCCGCCGGACCGGCCTATCCCGGAACACCATCCGCAAGTATCTCCGTCTTGATGGCGTGGAACCAGTGTTCAAGGTGCCGGAGCGGCCGAGCAAGCTTGATCCTTTTGCCGACCGGCTGTCAGCGTGGCTGCGGACGGAAGCCAAGAAGAACCGGAAGCAGCGGCGCAACCTGAAGCAATTACATGCCGATCTGATGAGCCTTGGCTACGATGGATCGTATGGTCGGGTTGCTGCTTTTGCTCGGGAATGGAAAGCTGATCTGCAAAGAGAGCTGCAGACCACGGGGCGTGGGACGTTCGTTCCGCTGGCCTTTGATCCGGGTGAGGCCTTCCAGTTCGACTGGTCGGAAGACTGGGCAATCATCGGCAATGAGCGCACCAAACTGCAGGTGGCCCATACAAAGCTTAGCTATTCCAGGGCGTTCATCGTCCGGGCGTATCTTTTGCAGACGCACGAGATGCTGTTCGATGCCCATAACCACGCGTTCCGTGTCTTCGGCGGGGTGCCACGGCGCGGCATCTACGACAACATGCGCACGGCAATCGATAAGATTGGACGCGGCAAGGAGCGCGACGTCAACATCCGCTTCATGGCAATGGCCAGCCACTACCTCTATGAGCCGGAGTTCTGCAATCCGGCGTCTGGTTGGGGTGAGGAGGAAAAGAAAACAGTCCAGTGAACTGTTTTCCCGACGAACGCCCGGAGCCCAAGCGCAGGGCCGGGTGGCCAGGTCGAGAAGAATGTTCAGGATTCGCGCCATCGGTTCTTTCAACCGACACCACGCTTTCCATCGTTGGAAGCCCTGAACGACTGGCTGGAGCTTCGATGCAAGGAGGTTTGGCAGCAGACCCCGCACGGAAAGATGCGTGGCACGATCGCTGACCTCCTGGCCGAGGAAACAAAAGCTCTGATGCCAACGACGCGTGTCTTCGATGGTTTTGTCGAGCATACCAAACGGGTGTCCCCGACTTGCCTGGTTCACTTCGATCGCAATCGCTACAGCGTTCCGGCATCCTTCGCCAATCGACCCGTCAGCATTCGAGTTTATCCAGACCGTATCGTTGTTGCAGCGGAGGGTCTGATCATATGCGAGCACCCTCGCATCATCAGCCGTTCGTATGACGGGCCTGGGCAGACGGTTTACGATTGGCGGCACTATCTTTCGGTCGTGCAGCGCAAACCCGGCGCTCTTCGCAATGGTGCGCCGTTCGTCGATCTTCCCGAAGCCTTCAGAACGCTGCAGCAGCACCTGCTCAAAAAGCCGGGCGGCGATCGAGAGATGGTCGATATCCTGGCGCTCGTTCTTCAGCACGACGAACAGGCAGTGCTATCGGCAGTCGATATGGCTTTGACGTCCGGTGTTCCGACCAAAACCCATGTGCTGAACCTGTTGCATCGCCTCGTCGATGGCAAATCCTCGACACCACCGACGATCGACGCGCCGCAAGCTCTTACACTTGCCAACGAGCCCAAGGCCAATGTCGAACGCTACGATACCCTGAGGAAGACTGCGGAGGTCCGCCATGCGTCATAACCCAGCCAGCGGCGCGATCGTTATCATGCTGCGCCAACTCAAGATGCACGGCATGGCTCAGGCAATCGGTGAGCTCACCGAACAGGGATCACCAGCTTTTGAGGCTACCATTCCTATTCTGTCGCAACTGCTCAAAGCGGAAACGGCAGAGCGGGAGGTCAGATCAACCGCCTATCAGCTCAAGATTGCCCGCTTCCCGGCCTATCGCGATCTCAACGGCTTCGACTTCTCGAGCAGCGAGATCAACGAGGCGCTCGTGCGCCAGCTCCATCGCTGCGACTTCCTCGATGATGCCAATAACATTGTCCTGGTCGGCGGCCCTGGCACAGGCAAAACCCACATTGCGACCGCCTTGGGTATCCAGGCGATCGAGCATCATCATAAGCGCGTCCGGTTCTTCTCGACAGTCGAATTGGTCAACGCGCTTGAACAGGAGAAGACGCAAGGTCGCTCAGGGCAGATCGCCAATCGGCTTGTCCATTCCGATCTCGTCATCCTCGACGAGCTGGGCTACCTGCCGTTCAGTGCGTCAGGTGGCGCGTTGCTATTCCATCTCCTGAGCAGGCTCTACGAACGTACCAGTGTCGTCATCACCACCAACCTGAGCTTCAGCGAATGGGCCTGTGTCTTTGGCGATGCCAAGATGACCACGGCGCTGCTCGACCGCCTGACCCACCACTGCCACATCCTCGAAACCGGAAACGACAGCTTCCGCTTCAAGAATAGCTCAGCTCATGAACCGAAAAACACGAAGGAGAAAAACAGGAGCTTGACCACTACACCAGACCCGAAACATATCTAAAAGGAGGGTCAAATCTCGGTGGAAATAACGGGTCAGTTCTCAGTGGAAATCAACACTCCGGGAACTTGTCCGCTTGCTTGCGCGACAGGCTGCCCGTAAATTCGTCGAAGCCGAGCAGGAGCGTGCCACCCGCGAACGCCTCCTCAAATAGGGAGGCCATCTCATGAAGGTTGCGCTCTACGCACGCTATTCATCTGACAATCAGCGCGATGCCTCCATTGAAGACCAGCTTCGCATTTGCCGCACGCGTGCCGAGCGTGAAGGCTGGACAATCGTGGACAGTTATACCGATCGCGCCATCTCCGGTGCCTCTCTGATCCGTCCGGGTATCCAGGAACTGATCGCCGACGGACTGAAGCGGCGCTTCGACGTCATCCTGACGGAATCACTCGATCGCCTTTCGCGCGACCAGGAAGATATTGCCGGACTTTACAAGCGTATGCGCTTTGCCGGCGTCAGCATCGTTACGCTTTCGGAAGGAGAAGTCAGCGAACTCCATATCGGCCTCAAGGGCACGATGGGCGCGCTCTACCTGAAAGATCTCGCCGACAAGACCCGGCGTGGCCTGCGCGGCCGGGTAGAGGAAGGGCAAATCCGGGGGCGGGCTCTGCTACGGCTACGACGTCGTGCGGCACGTCGAACCATCAAGCGAAACGAACCGCGGCGAGCGCACCATCAACGAGCCGGAAGCCAATATCGTCCGGCGGATTTTTACGGAATATCTGGCTGGCAAGTCCTCGCGCACGATCGCCATGGTGCTGAACGGCGAAGGGGTGCCAGGGCCGCAAGGCAGCGAATGGGGACCCTCCACCATTCATGGTAATCCCAAACGCGGGACCGGAATTCTCAACAATGAGCTGTATATCGGGAAACTGGTCTGGAACCGCCTTCGCTATTTGAAGGATCCGGACACCGGTAAACGCGTATCCCGTCCCAATCCGGAAACCGATTGGGTCGTTCAGGACGTGCCGGATCTGCGCATCGTCGATCAGAACCTCTGGGATGCGGTGAGAAAGCGGCAGGAGCAACTGGCGCTGGAGCCCGGAACCCAGCCCGGCGACAATCGTATCCTGAACGAACGCCGCCGGCCAAAACACCTGTTCACCGGCCTCGTCAAATGCGGCTGCTGCGGTGGCGGTTATTCGATGATTTCGAAGGACATGCTCGGCTGCACCAACGCCCGGACAAAGGGGACTTGCGACAACCGGTTGAACATCCGCCGCGACACGCTTGAACAATCCGTACTGAACGGGCTCGACAAGCATCTGATGGAACCGGAGCTCTACAAGGAGTTTTGCGCGGAGTTCACGCGCGAAGTGAACAAGGCGCGGATGGAGGCTCGCGTTTCCATCGACGCCGCGGAAACTGAGACAAAACGGATCGACCGGGAGCTTGAGAAGATCCTTGATCTCTATCTCAAGGACGCTATGCCGGTGGATGTCGTCAAGGAACGCAGCACCAAACTCGAAGCTCGCAAGAAAGAGCTGGCCGGCTTCCTCGATGATACGGAAGAACCACCTCCCCTGCTCCATCCCAATCTGGCGAAGTATTATCATGAGGAGATCGCTGCTCTCCACGACCAGCTTGGCAACGAGGAGACACGGGCATTGGCGGCCGACAAACTCCGCACGCTTGTCAGCCGCATCGATCTCGTGCCCGATGGTGCGGAACTGGTGATCGTGCTGCGCGGCGATCTTGCCGCGATCCTGACGTTTGCATCTGGCAAAAGGAAGCCCGAATTTCTCAACGAGCGGGCAATCCTCGAAGACCTCATGGGAAGAGTCGCGTCTACTGAAGCCAATAAACGCAAAAAGCCCCGTGATGGGGTTTTGTTGGGATCTCGGGGATTTTTGGTTGCGGGGGCAGGATTTGAACCTGCGGCCTTCAGGTTATGAGCCTGACGAGCTACCGGGCTGCTCCACCCCGCGTTATATATAAGTGTAATTATCAACGTAAGAAGGGTCGCTTTATGCGACCCTTTTTTGTTGTCGGCAGGGCCGAAGATAGTGAGAGAAGAGTGTTTTGATTTTGGATTTTTTAACAACATTGCCATTAGCAGACCTGGCAGCGACCTACTCTCCCGCGTCTTAAGACGAAGTACCATTGGCGCAGGGGCGTTTCACGGCCGTGTTCGGAATGGGAACGGGTGCGGCCGCCCCGCCATGACCACCAGGTCAGCTAAGGGCAATGTTGATGCTTCGCATCAACATTGTTCCCTTTTCTTTGGCAAACCCATCTTCTTCGCTTGCGCTCAGAAGGGTGCCAAAGCGTTAATACGGAACCGTATTGATGCTTTGCATATGTGAGAAGCTGGCGGGCGTTGCCCGTTTTTTTTGTGAACACGTCATTCGTCGACGTTTTGCTTGGCACCTTCGGACGAAGTCCGCAAGCGCAAAGCGCGTCGCCGATCGTTCGGCGCCCTCGCGGAGCATAGGCTCGTATACGAGCCGCTCATGCGTGAGCGCTAAACATATGGCTCATCGACGAAGTCGATGAGCATGGTCAATGAGAACGATTAAGCCAATCGAGCTATTAGTAACGGTAAGCTTCGCAGGTTACCCTGCTTCCACACCCGTCCTATCAACGTGGTCGTCTTCCACGGCTCTGATAGGGAATACTCGTTTTCAGGTTGGTTTCCCGCTTAGATGCCTTCAGCGGTTATCCATTCCATATATAGCTACCCTGCTATGCCGTTGGCACGACAACAGGTCCACCAGAGATATGTCCATCCCGGTCCTCTCGTACTAGGGACAGATCCTGTCAATATTCCTACACCCACGGCAGATAGGGACCGAACTGTCTCACGACGTTCTGAACCCAGCTCACGTACCGCTTTAATTGGCGAACAGCCAAACCCTTGGGACCTGCTCCAGCCCCAGGATGCGATGAGCCGACATCGAGGTGCCAAACAACCCCGTCGATATGGACTCTTGGGGGTCATCAGCCTGTTATCCCCGGCGTACCTTTTATCCGTTGAGCGATGGCCCTTCCACGCGGGACCACCGGATCACTATGACCGACTTTCGTCTCTGCTCGACTTGTCAGTCTCGCAGTCAGGCGGGCTTATGCCATTGCACTCGACGACCGATTTCCGACCGGTCTGAGCCCACCATCGCGCGCCTCCGTTACTCTTTCGGAGGCGACCGCCCCAGTCAAACTACCCACCATACACTGTCCCGGATCCGGATAACGGACCGCGGTTAGACATCCATGACGATAAGGGTGGTATTTCAAGGATGGCTCCACTCGAACTGGCGTCCAAGCTTCAAAGCCTACCACCTATCCTACACATGCCGACACGAATGCCAGTGTAAAGCTATAGTAAAGGTGCACGGGGTCTTTCCGTCTGACCGCAGGAACCCCGCATCTTCACGGGGAATTCAATTTCACTGAGTCTATGTTGGAGACAGCGGGGAAGTCGTTACGCCAT
This sequence comes from Agrobacterium vitis, assembly GCF_013337045.2. Lineage (NCBI taxonomy): Bacteria > Pseudomonadati > Pseudomonadota > Alphaproteobacteria > Hyphomicrobiales > Rhizobiaceae > Gillisella > Gillisella vitis. Next base: position 3,550,226 of record NZ_CP118259.1, on the reverse strand, counting down.
TCGTGCAGGTCGGAACTTACCCGACAAGGAATTTCGCTACCTTAGGACCGTTATAGTTACGGCCGCCGTTTACTGGGGCTTCGATTCAAAGCTTGCACCTCTCCTCTTAACCTTCCAGCACCGGGCAGGCGTCAGACCCTATACGTCGTCTTGCGACTTCGCAGAGCCCTGTGTTTTTGATAAACAGTCGCTACCCCCTGGTCTGTGCCACCCCTCTCCACTTGCG